>WJJA01000117.1 GCA_014729955.1 bacterium | reverse complement strand
ATGAATGATGAAAGCGAGCTATGGTAAGGACTGGTTTTACAGGAAGATGTTCCCCAATTTGTCACTTCCTCCCGGCGACGGTTTGTACCCAGACGTAAAAGAGAAAAAGCCATTTATTCATTCACCCTTCGGGCGGTCCCAACTGCGTCATCTGCTTTGTTGCGAAGGATTCGCGGTATTGCCATACAGCTTCATCCTTCGCGCCTCACATCTGACACGTTTGAACTCGTGAAATATTCGGGCTAGGCGATCTTCCCGTACAGGACACCAGCGGTTACGGACAGGATGATTACGATTACCACATAGACAAGAGTGCGTTGCGCTCCCATCACCCGTCCGATCACAATCATGTTCGGCAGGCTGAGCGACGGCCCCGCCAGCAACAGGGTAAGCGCCGGCCCCTTGCCCATGCCAAGGTCCATCAGGGCACGTACAATAGGGACTTCGGTCAAGGTGGAGAAGTACATCAGGGCACCGAACACACTCGCAAGCAGGTTGTTCCACACACTGTTGCCCCCGACCCAGTCCCGCACGACGGATTCAGGCAACAGCGCTTTGACCATGCCCGCAACGAAGACACCGACGAGAAGAATCGGGACGATCTTCCGCACCAGGTCCCACGTCTCACGCATCCATTCGGCAATCTCTCCGCCTGTGTACCAACGAACGGTCATCACCACCACAACAACTAGGAAGATGACAGCAAGTATCGCAGGCAGGGGTTCGGCAGAGACGTTTACCGCAAATCGTCCTGTCTCCGCATCATACAGGTCCACGACGAGATGCATGGACGAGGCGAAGATGAGAAACAGCACCATCGCCGCAAAATAAGGAATCACCTGTTTTAACGGGTGTCGCTCCTCTTCCTCCTGTCCATACGCCCATTGCGGGTTTTCCTCCAACCGTGCCCGTTCCCTGGAACGAAACAGGGCGGCGGTCAGCAGTCCGGCCAGAATGGAGAAGAGAATCGCGCCGACGGCTCGTGCGATGCCGAGGTCCAGTCCCAGCAACTGAGCGGAGTAGAGGATTGCCAGTACGTTGATGGCCGGGCCTGAATAGAGGAAGGTGATCGCCGGTCCAAGACCGGCGCCGTTACGTCGAATGCCCGCGAACAGGGGCAGGATGGTGCACGAGCATACGGCAAGGACGGCACCCGACACCGACGCGATCCCGTACGCCAACGGCCGGGGAGCGTCCGGGCCGAAATACCGGATGATCGCCTGTTGACTGACGAACACCGCGATTGCACCGGCGATGAAGAATGCGGGTACCAGGCAGGTCAGGACATGGGCGGAGAGGTATTCGGTGAGGGCGTGCCAACCGGAAAGCAGGATATCCAGGAACATCAATACTTGCCTCTATGCATGTGAATGCATGAAACGCTGCCAGTTCAAAACGCGCCGGACACCTCACGCGCCTGCCGTTGAGCATTGTCCCGGATGATATCATCCGCAAGCTCGAGCATGCGGTATACTCGCGGCTCAGCGATCCAGTAGTACACCGAGACTCCTTCACGCCGCCACTCGAGGAGGCCTGCCTCTCTCAGTTTAATCAGGTGGCGGCTGATTACCGACTGGTCTTCCTTCATTGCGGGGTGGATTTCGCAGACACACTTCTCCCCTTCCCGAAGCAGATAGAGGAGCTTCAGACGTGTCGGTTGACCGAGGAGGCTGAACAGTCCGGCCTCCCATTCGAGGCGCTTCGGGTCTATCATGCCCGTTATCCGAAGGAATTGTATTTATGCATGAGAATGCATTGAATATAGGAGCACTGAACCAGATAATCAAGGCGGGTTCCTCCGACTCGGTCGGGCTATCCCGAATATTCCATGAATGGAGAGAGCATTCTTTTCTAAAAGCTATATTAACAATAGGATAATGTCACGCTAAACAGATTTTCTCTTACACAGATTGTTTCCAAGTCAAACTCATCTATTCATTCCCCCTTCGGGCGGTCTCAACTGTGTCATCTGCTTTGTTGCGAAGGATTCGCGGTATTGCAATACAGTTTCATTCTCCGCGCCTCACATCTGACGCAGTTTGGACTCGTGAAGTATTCGGGCTATCCGGGCGTGGAAACAGAATGGACCGGATCTGCGGCGCCTGGCGACATGGTGACGTACCGCGTACGGGGCATGCGTCAAAAAAAAAAGCGCCCCGGGCGGGGGCGCGTAAGTTCGTGACAAAGCATCAGAAATACGTTCCATCAGTCGTTCGCTGTATCCAGCTCGCCCGCGGCGGTGAGCGTCGCGGTATAGTCTTCGATGCTGTTGAGGATATCAACCGCTTTGCGAACCTGCTCGTCATCGTCGAGCGACGCCTTAACACGCTCCGGAGTGCCGCCGATGATCACGGCAAGTTCGACACGCAGCCGTCTGCGGATCTGGTCCTCTTCCGCCTTCAGCATGGCCTCTTTCTGCGCGGATGCGATGGATTCGAGGTCGGCCAGCTCCTTCATAAAGGCTTCGTTCAGTTCCTTTTCCTCGGCCTTTTCGCGGATTTGGGCGATCTGCTCCTCGATTTCGGTCTCAAACTCGAATTCTATCTCTTCCAGCCAGGTGATAAACCCTTCGAACATCGGATCAGATATATCATAGGTGTCGTGTTCCGGATGTTCGTCCATGTATTGTGCGACGTATTCGTAGTACTTCCCCTGTCGCCAGAGTTCCAGGGCCGCATCACCGATCAGCGGCTGTTCCACTTCGATGTCAGGCACAATGCCGCCGTGAGCCGTCACTTCACGTCCCTTGTCCGTGAAATAGAGGGTGTCCTCGAGTTCCCCGTCCTCATTCAATTCGCCGAGCAGCGCTTCGTTATCCTCGAAATAATCGGTTTTCTGGATCAGGCGTCCGGAGGGTGTATAATACTTGGCGGTGGTCAGTTTCAGGGCGGTGCGGTCCTTGAAGTTGATCACCGATTGGACCAGGCCTTTGCCGAATGTGGTCATGCCGACGATCACTCCACGGTCATGATCCTGGATTGCACCGGCGACAATCTCCGAAGCCGAAGCTGAGCCCTGATCCACTAACACGACCAGTGGTTTGTCAACCGGCCAGCTCGGTTCCTCGCGTGCAAAGAACTCACGGTTGGAGGACGGGATACGGCCTTTGGTGGATACGATGAGGTCATCGGTGCGGAGGAAACTCTCGGCTACTTCGATCGCTTCCGGCAGGAGTCCGCCGGGGTTGCCGCGCAGGTCGAAAATCAGTTTCTCGGCACCCTGTTCTACCAGTCGTTCGATTTCGGTGCGGACATTCTGCCCGGCGGTCCGGCTGAATCGTGCAAGGCGAACATACCCGATGTCATCTGTTATCAAACCGGCGTAGCTGATATCATTGACCTTGATCTCAGCCCGTTCAAGTGTATACTCGATCGGTTCCTTCATACCGCGCCGTTCCACGGTAATTTTCACCATGGTGCCGGGAATGCCGCGCATCAGATCGGCGGCATCGTCGGTGGTGAAGCCTTCGGTGGACTCGCCGTCGATTTGTGTGATCCTGTCTCCCGGTTGCAGACCGGCCTTCCATGCGGGGGTGTCGACCATCGGGGAGATTATGGTCAACTCTCGTTCCGGGCCGCGCAGGCCGATCTGGATGCCGATTCCACCGTATTTGCCGCGTGTCATGATCTCGAGGTTTTCCGTATCCTTGCGCTCGAAGTACTCGGTGTAGGGGTCGAGCGTGCCCAGCATCCCTTCGATGCCTGCCTTGAGGAAGGCTTCCGGGTTGATCGGGTCGACGTAGTTTTCGTTCAATTCCTTGTAAATACTGGTAAAGCGGGCAATATTCGTACGCAGGGCGTTATAGAGGTCGACCTGGGATTGCACCTTTTGCAGGCCGGCTTTGCCGGTGTTGTCGTCACTTTCTTCGGATCCGTGTATCTGCACCGGCGTCAAAAGGACGAAAAGGCTGAAGACCAGGGTGATCATCGTCAATCGTGCGCGGACCATGAGAACTCCGTATTAAAGCGTCTGAATCGGCTCTTGAAGGGACCGTTTCCGCTGCCAAAGAAACAGCGCCAGTCCGACCAGTACCAGCCCGAATGCGAGAAACTGACTCACGGTAATGAATCCGCCGTCCCATTCGATCAGGCGTAACCCGGCCTCCTGGTACCGGAGACCGTCGTTGAACATCCGGAAGGTACCGTACAGTATAAAAAACAAAGAGGTTGCGAATCCTTTAAATGTGCGAAAAAAACGTTCCGACAGCAATAGAACGGCAAAGATCGTAAAACCTGCCGAAGCCGCGAAGAGCTGAGTCGGGAGCAGGGTTTCACCGGGATAAACCGCATGGGCGGGGCATCCGGGGGGAAAGACCACGCTCAATGGGCCTTCGGTGGGAAGACCGAAACAACAGCCGTTCAAAAAGCATCCGATCCGTCCCAAAGCGCTGCCGATGGCCAGCGACGGAGCGAACACATCCAGCACCAGCAGCAGGTTCAACTTTTTAACATACGCCATCACCAGCAGGGTGCCGATGGCGGGGATCACACCGCCCAGAAAGACCAGTCCCGCCATCCCGATGGAGCCGTCCGGTTGAATCGGGATCACGGTTGCCCACCAGTTGCCCCGAAACTCGTCCAGGTGCGTGAACACATAGAGGATACGTGACCCGACGAGACCGGCGATAATCAGGCCCAGGGCGATATCGGTGACCGCATGCTTCGGCAGACCTTTCTGTCGGCCGCGGACGTTGGCGACCGCGAGGCCGACAGTGAAGGCGAGAAACAGCATCAAGCCGTAGCTGTAGAGCTTGAAATTGCCGAAGTCAATCAGGACGGGATGCAACGGGCATCCTCCGAGTTCGGATGACGAGGGCTTGAACGATACGGTTCGGACTGCCTGTAGGTACGATACCCCAGGAACAGCGTTTTTGTTTCATGAACAGGGCGGGGAACAGCAATCGTCTCCGGGGGCGGGAAGCACGGAGGGCTGAATACGGCCTGCATGGAACTCGAATCAGACTCGAGACGGCTTAAACGCTTTCGACATAACAACCCGGGTGCCGCCGTTTTCTCCGTTGGTCAATTCCACCTCGTCCATCAGGTGTCGGATAATCAGCAGACCGCGTCCCGATTCGGCGAGTAGGTTCTCCGGGTCCGTGGGATCGGGCACTTCCGCCGGGTTAAAGCCGTCGCCCTGATCGGTGACCGAAATATGCAAACATTCCTGTTCAATTTTAAAATCAATCGTGATCTGCAGGGAGGGATTGCCGTCGTTGCCGTGGATAATCGCATTGTTGACTGCTTCGGACACAGAGATGGCGATGTTATCACGTTCATCGTCCGTGAAGGGCAGATCTTTGGTAATGTCCACCGTGAACGCATCCACGCGTTCGAGGATGGAGGGGTCGTCCGGGTCGGACGGTACGGTTAACGTTTTCACCTCGTGTCCATTCATAAGCGTTTCACCACGACCACGGTTCGATCGTCCGTTTCTCCGGCCTCTTCCGCCCACCGGGTGGCCGACCGTTCCATTTCAGCGGCCACAGCGCAGGCGGGTTCGCCGACGTGTTCACGCAACAGCTCTTCTACCCGTTGTTCCCCGAATTCAAACCCTTCTTCACCTCCGGCCTCGACGATGCCGTCAGTGAACAGCGTCATCACAGCGCCCGGTTCCAGCGGTGCCGTTCCTTCGTGATAGACCGCGTCCGGTATCACACCCAGCAACGGGCCGCCCGCGGTCAACGACACCATCCGACCGTCATTGTGCAGCAGCATCGGCGGGTTGTGGCCGGCGTTGGCATAGGTAAACCGATGCTGCGCTGTATTCAGGACGCCGTAGAACAGCGTAACAAACGCTTCCGGTCCCGTAGATTCATATAAGAAACGGTTGAGCTCTTTCAATATCTGCCGCACGGAATACAGGGTCTGTACACGACTTCGCAACGCACCACGCAGCCCGGACATGATCAGGCCGGCCGGCACACCCTTTCCGGCGACGTCTGCCACGACAATCCCCATATCGGATTCGGTGATGGGGATGTAGTCGAAATAATCCCCGCCGACCTCACGTGACGGTTTGTTGAGTCCGGCGATGTCGTATCCCGGAATCTCCGGAGGACGTTTCGGCAACAGCGCAACCTGGATGCTTCGCGCGATCTGCAACTCTTTTTCCAACTGCCGTGCGGCGACGAGTTTGTCATGCAATCGTGCGCGTTCCAGGGCCACCGCCGCCTGGCTTGCGAGCGCTTCAACGAATTGAAGCTGCTGCGTGTTGAACGCTCCCGGCTGATTGGATTCCAGGTTGATGCTTCCGACAGTCTGATCGCCTGAAATGATCGGTACGACCATCTCCGACCGTATTCCCTCGTTGGCCGGGATGTAGCGTTCGTCCTCTTCCGTGTTGTCAACGATCACTGCTTCGCTGTGCCGGATTGCCCACCCGATCAAACCCTCGCTGACCTTCTGGGCAACGCTGTTCAAGGCCTCATGGGAATAGCCCCGTGTGGCCTGGGCGTGGATGGT
>WJJA01000116.1 GCA_014729955.1 bacterium | reverse complement strand
CCGTACAACAAGGTGTGGAACTTCGTACGCTCGAAGGTGGAGCACTACGACGCCAGCATCTTCTCGATGCCGGAGTTCGCCAAGTCTCTGCCGCACCCGCAGTTCATCATCGCACCGTCGATCGATCCGCTCAGCGACAAGAACTGCGACCTGCCGGAGGACGAAATCAGCAATACGCTGGAACGTCTGGAGATCCCGACCGATTTGCCCATCCTGACCCAGGTGTCCCGCTTCGACCGCTTCAAGGATCCGCTTGGTGTGATCGAAGCTTTCAAAATGGTTCGTGAAAACATCCAGGCGCGCCTCGTGATGGCCGGCGGCGGAGCTTCCGATGATCCGGAAGGCGCGGCGGTGCTGGAAGAGGTACGAGAGGCGGCCGGGGACGATCCGCTGATTCACATTCTGCTGCTGCCGGGAGATGCCCACCGTACGATCAACGCCCTGCAACGCGCGTCGGCGGTGATCTTCCAGAAGTCCGTGCAGGAGGGCTTCGGTTTGACGGTCACCGAGGCGATGTGGAAACGCAAACCGGTGATCGGCGGCAATGTCGGCGGCATTCGACTGCAGGTTTACAACCACAACACGGGCTTCCTCGTCAATTCGCCGGAGGGCGCGGCGCTGCGTGTACGCGAGCTGCTGCATCGTCCGGACAAGCTGAAGTTGATCGGCGAGACCGCGCACTATTTCGTGAAGGACAACTTTCTGCTGACACGGCACCTGCGTGAATACCTTACGTTGATCGTGGGCCTCCGGCGCGGATTGTCCAACCACCTGATGGCGTCCTGAGGGAGGTGCGTGTGCGATGGAGATCCTCAGACACGACTTTGACTACGACAGTTTCATGGAAGCTCCGGCCGATCCTGATCGGCCTGCACTGCTGATGCTCGACTATGACGGCACCCTCGCCCCGTTTGTGCAGAAGCGTGACGAAGCGGTGCCGTATGAGGGTGTTCGTGAACGAGTGCACGAGATCGCCGTCACCCCGGGAAACCGCGTTGTGATCATTTCCGGACGTCCGACGGCGGAAGTACAGGCGCTGCTGGGTTTGCCCGAGAGCCCGATCGAGTATTGGGGCGCGCACGGCTGGGAGCGACTCCTGCCCAACGGCGTGACCGAATCCTACCCGCTGGGCAACGCCGAACGGGAACACCTGACCGACGCCGCGCTGCAAGCGACCTCTGCAATCGGTTCGGACGAGGATGCTCTCGAGATCAAACCGACAAGCGTGGCCGTGCACTGGCGTGGACTGCCCGAAGAAGACGCCCGGCAACGGCGAGAAATGATCGAGCAGATCTGGAGACCTCTCACCGCCGGGGCCGAGCTGGAACTGCACACCTTTGACGGTGGTATCGAACTGCGAGCGCAGGGGCGCAACAAGGGGGATGCGGTGCGCACGCTGTTGAGCGATGCGCCGCCGGAGACTGTCGTTGCCTACCTGGGTGACGACCAGACAGATGAAGATGCGTTCCAGGCTCTGCGTGAGCTGCCGCGATTCACGCACCGTGCCTGCGTGCTGGTACGCCCGGAACTTCGCGACAGCGCCGCGGACCTGTGGCTGCACCCCCCGGATGAACTGCTGCAGTGGCTGGACCGCTGGATGGAAAGGACGCGACACGATGGATCTTGAGAGAAACCGTTTGTTCGTTGTTTCCAATCGTTTGCCGATTGCGGTGGATGAGGACGATAAGGGGAATCCAACCATTCAACCGGCTGCGGGCGGCCTGGTGACCGCGCTGCAACCCATCCTGGAACGACATGGCGGCGCCTGGCTCGGCTGGCCCGGTTCCAATGCACCGGAGGTGCCCGGCCTGCTTGATGAGTTCAACAACGATTCACCATTCAACCTCCATGCGGTGGAAATGAGCGAGGAAGAGGTGGATCTCTACTATCGCGGTTTTTCCAACCAGACCGTGTGGCCGCTGTTTCATGACTTCCTCGGGGCAGCGGAGTTTCACCGTCACACCTGGCGCGCTTACCAGGACGTGAACCGCAAATTTGCCGAGGCGATTGCCGACAAGCTCGAACCGGACCACCTTGTCTGGATCCATGACTACCAGTTAATGCTGGTAGGCACATACCTGCGAGAGATGGGGGTGACACGACCGATTGCGTACTTTTTGCATATCCCCTTTCCCTCCGGCGACATCTTCCGTCGTTTGCCCTGGCGTCGTGAAATTGCGCGCGCCCTGCTCGAGTACGACATGCTGGGCTTCCAGACCGAGCGCGACCGTCGCAATTTCGGCGACATGATCCGCTGGATGTGCAGTGAGTCGAAGGTACGACATCACAAACGCATGACACTGATTGAGTGCGATGAACGGACCGTGCACGCCGGCAACTTCCCGATCTCAATCGACTTCCGCGAGTTCGACAATCACGCTCGCAGCAAATCGGTATCCAAAGAATCCGGCATGGTGAAAGTCTTTTATCGCGGCAACCAGTTGATCCTCGGGCTGGATCGTCTCGATTACACCAAGGGCATCCCCGAACGCTTCCGGGCGTACGAACGGCTGCTGGAGAAGTACCCGCAATGGATCGGGAAGGTGACCCTGATCCAGGTCGTGGTGCCGAGTCGTACCAAGGTTGAACAGTACCAGCGCTTGAAGGAACGTCTCGACCAGATGACCGGAAAGATCCTGGGCCGCTTCTCACAGCCCGGGTGGGTGCCGATTCATTACTTCTTCAAACGACTGGATCGTGAAGAACTGCTGGCGCATTATCGTGCCGCCGACGTCGCCTTCGTCACCCCTCTTCGCGACGGCATGAACCTGGTGGCGAAGGAATACTGCGCGTCCCATCCGAAGCTGGACGGCACCCTGCTACTGTCGGAATTCGCCGGATCGGCGGAGGAGTTGAAGGACGGCGCGGTGATGGTCAATCCCTACGACCTGGAGAAAACCGCGGACGCCCTGCATCAGGCGCTGTCCATGTCGGAGGAGGAACGGCGCTCAAGGATGAAGCGACTGCGCCGTAAGATCAGCACCAACAACGTGCACCGCTGGGTGCGATTCTTCATGGATGCGGTCGAGAGAGACCTGTAGTGTAATGACGAATTACGAATTAAGAATGGCGAATGATGAATTGTATGCGTGGAACGTCAGGAATGAGTGCGGGTGGTAATCACAACAGCGATAGAAACAGGAAGACAAACACGCCCGGAGCGGAGAACAGCGCAAACAGCAGCAGACGCCGTTTCGGCAGGTGACGACCGGGTTTGCCCTGTTCCAGCGTCGACCGCATTTCTTTTTCTGTTCGTCCGCGCAGAGACGGTACGATGACCTCGACCGCATCGGGCAGACGCGACGCTCGCGGAGATCGGGGTGCATGCCGCAGCCGGATGAACGGTTTGATCACCCAGCCCGCCGCGAGATAAAGCAGTCCCGCGACCAGGACATACAGGAACCACCCGAGACCGTCACGGAACCCGAACACCTGCAGCAGCATGTTTACCGTGAAGATCCAGGCGAACAAGCCCACGATCAGCAGCACACCTTCCAGGGTAACCTGCCGCCAGTAGGCAATCCAGACCGCGCGCAACGGATCCTGTTTCGGACCAGTCGTCTTCCCTTCTTCCCGGCTGCTCATCGCATCCCTCGATCCGGCGCAAAGGAAAACGTCTGCGTGGCTTTGGTACTTTTCGACAATCCCGGCGGAAACGTCCAGCCCGCCAGATCGTTTGCCATCGAATCGGCGATCTCGCCGGCCGGCTGATCCCAGTCCTGTTTTTCGACCGCCACGCTGGACACACTGCCGTCGGGATGAATCTGGAAACGGAAGGTCACGGTCCCCTCAGGATTGCCGAGACGGACACGGTTACGGTGATAGATGCCATAGAGATTCCCGGTCCTCAGCATCACCACCTGGTTCATCGCATCGCGCGAAAAGCTTACTGAATCCGGCCATAGTTGCTTGTCACCCGGGACGTACGGAGGAATCAGGCTGTCCGGAATCGCGTTGTGGACGTTTTCCCCGGCCGAAGAGGCAGCTTCCTTTCGACCAGGCGTCTCTTTTCGTGCACACCCGGACCCGGCGGCGACCATCAGGAAAAGAACCATGCACAGCAGAAACTCGAATCTTGCGATTCGGCGTATCATCTTTCGTCCTTTGATCATGACTGGTTTCAACAGCATTACAATGTGCGACACACTCCCGCTGTGTTCAAGCGTCCACGACATCCATGCAATCCCGCTGAGCACGCCTGTCGGGTCTACATCAAGGTTGCCCCGTACAGGCCGGCGAACAGCAGCGCCGACCCGGCAGAAATCCAGGCGAGTTTCTTCATCCCGCGGTTGAAGACCGCCGGAATAAAATAGGCAGTCAGCACCGCCGCAAAGAAAACCGGCAGGAACACGAATGCGCTTATTTGCTCTGACGGGGGATCGAAGGAAACACCGATTTTGAACAGCAGGTACACGGTCAGCAGCACAGTCAGAAACCAGCCCTCAAAATTGCTGCGCGGCACCCCGTACCACTTCCCGCCTTTCTCCCATTGCCACAAGCCGTCATGCACAGCTACCGGGTCCAGAACAAGATCGATCAGGGTTGCGAACAGCGCCGTCAGCAGCAGCGCGGCGGCATCGTACGGGAGACCTACCAAGTGCATCACGACATGGGCTGCGATCAGGCAGGGATAGATGATCACCGGCCACATCACCACGATCAGCCAGGGGATGCCGGGCAGTGCCGTCGGGCCGGCCTTTTCCGTGTAGCGATAACGCCCGAAGATGATACCCCAGCGTGTGCCGACCCATTCCATGGCCGTAGGCACGATGGACGTCACTGCGAGAAACAGCAGCGCACGTGTCCATCCAAGCGTGTACCCCATGTGCGCCAGGACGGTCAGAAACATCGCCCATACCAGGAGCGCATTGAACAGCATGCCCGGCGGCCGGCCGATGCGCTGGGCAATCCTGTCCACCACCAGCAGGATCAGCACCGTACCCCCAAGCACACTCAACGCCGTTTCCCAGGCTGTCCACATCATGTATGCCTCATAATAAAAAAACCGCTCGTTCAGAGCGGTTAACTTACAAAAGATCCGACGGAAAGCAAGTGGTCAAGCACTCATCCGGCGGATGGTACGTACCAGTTGAATCACGTTGTCGATCACCTGCTCCGGCTGAAAGTAAGAGCGCACCAGGCCGGTGTGTTTCTCACTCTCCTTGAGGCCGTATGCCAGAGCCGCAATCGCGCCCAGCTTGGCGACCACTGCCAGGACAAACGGCAGACGATACCGCTTACGAAACCACACGTCTACTCAATTTCCTTCCATTTCGGCAGGAAGCTCCGGGCAATGGTGGAGGTGGTCGTCGTCGTGAGCTGAAAACTGCGCTCGCTGTCTTCCCAGAGGATGACCTGCGGGGTGGTCTCGTCGCCGGTAAAGAAACCATTCGAAGATTGCAGGGACTCAGACGGACGGTACAGGTACAGGTTTTTCGGCTTGTAGTGGTACACCCCCAGGTCCTCAACATCCGAAAAGGTGAAGCTCATCTTCCCGCTCAACACCTCTTCACCGTCCCATGTTTCACGGAACAGTTCCCGCTTGGTGATGTTGAGTTTGGGATAGTCCGCATCGAGGGAATCGCCAAGCAGATAATCTTCGTAGAGCAGCTTGAAATCTGCATTGTAAGTGGAATCGTCCTCTTCGTCGCATCCCAGGTTATGGAAAACCAGGGTGCCGCTCCCGGTACCGTCCTCGTTTAACCTGACATCCCATTGATGAGCCGACAAAACAATACAGCCCATCGACCACCAGCCGGTCAACGCCGCAACCAGCACAACCGCCAGAGTCCGCATCGTTTCACTCCTCTTCAATTCAACTTTGGATTTCGAAGGTATTGTAACACATTTTCACATGAAAAGGACCGGCAATCTCCAGAGCTTTCGAGAAACTTTTCAAACGGTTTCGCTCGTTCATGAAACCGACCGGAGGGGTGCCGACCTCGCAACCTGATGATGTCAATCGGTCTTTTGTCCGGTCATGTACCGGACACCCTTTACAACCACACCACCCGGCCCCTTCCCGACTCTGTCATTACAATCGTTATGACATGTTAGACTCTCATAACGTCTCCATTATTGCAGACTTTCTCGAAATTTTCCATCGGTTCTTATTGCAATGTTGTCAACGAATCAATATTATGTAATTGCACTACAATCATACCACGTACAAACCGATCTATCAGCACATGGATATCAGCCATGGTGGACGTATTGCACTCAGAAAATCGCTCGTACCTCGCCTCTTCGCGTACCCCCGAACTGATTCGCCGCATGACGATCTGTCACCTCTGCCCGCGCAATTGCCGTGTACGCCGCATCTTCGGGGAAACCGGCGACTGCGGTCTCGCAAACAACCTGCTGGTGCACAGTTACGGTTTGTCGCACAACCAGGAGAACGTCCTTTCCGGCACGAACGGTAGCGGCGCAATCTTCTTCTCCGGTTGTGAACTCAACTGTTTTTACTGCTCGAATTACGAGATCAGCCGTCTGCAGCGAGGCCATGTGATTCACGCGAAAGAATTGGCAGACATGATGCTTCAATTGCAGAAGCACGGTGCGCATAACATCAATCTTGTCACGCCCACCCCGCAGGTGTTGGGTATCGTGGAAGCGCTGTCACTCGCCTTCAACAAGGGCCTTTCGATTCCCATCGTGTATAATACCGGTGGGTACGACAGCGTGGAAACCCTGAAACTGCTCGACGGCCTGATCGACATTTACCTGCCCGATGCGAAGTACGGTAGCGACAACCGTGGAAACGCGTCCGGCGTCGGCAACTACACCACGGTCAATCGTTCGGCGATGCTTGAAATGAAACGGCAGGTCGGCGACCTGGTTGTCGATGAGCACGGCCGTGCCCTTCGAGGCTTGATGGTGCGTCACCTGATTCTGCCCAACAGTTTCGCCGATACCGAAACGGTCCTCAACTGGATCGCTTCAAACCTGGGCACGCGCACCTATGTTTCCCTCATGCCCCACTACTTCCCCCACTGGGAGGCGAAACGCAAGCCGTTCTGGAATCGTCGTATCTCGGCGGAGGAGTACACACGACTGCTCGACTATAAGTATCGCCTGGGGCTCCTGCGTGGCTACGATCAGGCCGATGAGTGGTAACAGACCGCCGGGGTGATCCATGAGCCGGGGTGATGCATTTATACCCGGAGCCCGCTTGCCTTAGCCCGAATATTTCATGAATGAAGAAAATATTATTTTCTAAATACTATATTAACAAAAAGATAGTGTCGCGCTATATGGTTTTGCTTCGGTACAGAATGTTTTCAAGGCGAATTCATCTATTCATTCCCCCTTTCGGGCGGTCCCAACTGCGTCATCTGCTTTGTTGCGAAGGATTCGCGGTATGGCAATACAGCTTCAT
>WJJA01000115.1 GCA_014729955.1 bacterium | reverse complement strand
GACACGGAGCAGACGGGCGCAATTGCGATGCAGCTGGTGCCGGATCCGGACAATCCGCGACCTGAACCCTATGACAAGGAAGGCATCCTTCGTTCCGAACATCTCGACACCAGCTATCGTGGTCGTAAGACAACTCAGGGTCTATTCTACGCCTCCTACGGCATGGATGAAAAGAGCCGGGGACAGCGTCGACAGCGATACTACCTGCCGAGAGGTGCGAAATGGACTCTCCGTTTCCTTGCCAAAGACACTGACCGTAAATGGGAAAACGGAACCATGACGCTGACAGCTGCCGAAGCCATGGCGCAGGCACAAGCCGCGCTCTGGCTGCTGTGCAATTACGGGGCGGTGGGATCAAAGTCACGTCACGGATTCGGCAGCCTTTCCATGCAGGTAAAGAACGGGAATACCAACAACAATCTTCTTTACACCGTGGAAGATGATTAAGAGGGCTTTGATACTGTGTTGGCCCTGGCAAAAGCTTTCCGAAACGGACATGGATTGGGGAACCAGTTCAAGGACACGTTCTTCCAAATTCCAGCTCTTGCTGCCAAGAATGATATCCTGCCGGTCTATCTTGAGGAAAAGAACGTCTGGCGGGTGATGGACCGGGTTGGTCAGTACCACCAGCGGTTTGCACAGCGCTACAAGCATGACCGGTCCAAAGCGGCGCTGGGACTGCCCCGTACTGTGGACAGCTTCAGAGGTCCTAAACTATCCACAACCATTGACGGCCGGCGAGTGGAGCGGTTTGCCGGCCCTGTCCATAAACATGTCCATGCGGTGGATGGCGAATACCTGGTTCGTTACCTCGCTTTCCGTACTCCTTACTTGAGCGCCAGGAACAGCGACTGGGCGGTCCTGGATGACTACCTGGCACAATTAGAAGAGTAGGATTGATATTTTACTGGAAAGGTGAAACGATTGTTGCAAAAGGTTAGAACGTCATGCCCGGATAATATGTAGAAAAGAAACCCCAACAAAAGGAGGAAACTGTCGCGATAGTGGACGAGCAAAAAACGGGCAAAAAGTCCGACCCCTTGCACAAAATTGGATGAAGAAAAACAAGAGTTTGGAGAGCAAAAAAAGTCATGCCTCGAAAAGTACGGGAAAATGGGTACCCCTTGCAAAACGTGCCCCTGGAAGCCGCATCAACACTGGGGAAAAATCGGGTGGAGTTGCGGACGGACCCCGTACAGGTGGGGACTTTGATGAATTAAGAATTATGAATTGTCTTGCAATGCCGAGAAGTAAGGGGACTGCACGGATAATTCGTGATACGTAATCGCACGATTCTTAATTCAGACCATCCCCATACAGGTGAATATTGAAATCGTCTGTTCGCTGGCGCCGTGCGCACGCGCCACCGACGTAATCGGCAGGCTTGCCTTGACTTCCGATAGAATCCGGATGATTTGTTCATCCTTGTACCGCTTCTTCATGGGCCGATTCCTCCTTCTGCTGAAGATCGGCGGACCCTAACACTCGAAACTGTACTCTTTTTCGGGGGCAGGTCAGATCCACAAGCGTCTTGTCACCCTGCTTGCCACTTCTCAGGTCATACGCTCATCATCCATTTTTTTGATCGGGCAGTATGACTGATTCCATTGCGGACAAACAATCGATGAAGGACAAATCGCTTGTGCTCGTGAGACAGGCACTCTAAATTGATTCGCGATACATACCCTACTCTTCAAGCCCGGAGAAGCATGATGGATGGCGAGAGAAATCGTGAGGTCGAGTTAACCATCCCGATGCTCCAGGATATGGAATTGGCGGCATCACGTGTCGCAGAGGCTTTGGCAGAAGTCCTGAAATTTGATGAAGAGAAACGTGCAGAAGTTTCGATGGCGCTTCTGGAAGCCTGCATCAATTCGTTTGAACATTCAAAAAGCGAAGACCGAAAGGTGTATATCACCTTCCAAACCGCGCCTGATGAGCTGAAAATCACCCTGCGTGACCACGGCGTAGGTTTCCAGCGGGAAAGCATAGACCCACCGAAGATTGAAGAAAAACTGCGGCCGGGTGTGAGAAAGCGGGGTTGGGGGCTCAAACTCATGGAAAGCCTTATGGACAGTGTGGCGATTGACTCTGATGAATACGGAACGACCATCGTCATGGTGAAGAAGAAATAAGGTACCCCGGGAGGGATTTCAGGATGGCGGAGACATTCACAGTCAATGTGGCCCAGGATAACGGCATCTGGATTTTTGAGACGCACGGCTACATCAACAACCTGGCCGGAGAAGCGATCTCTGAAAAATACCGTGAAGCCTTTGATCAAGGAGGAAGGCAGTTCCTCTTTGACTTGGAGGATTCCAAAATCATCAACTCGGTCGGCGTTTCGATCCTTATTGAGATCCTGGAAGAGATTGTTGAACGGAACGGCACAATGGCGTTTTGCCACTGTGTCCCGATTGTGAAGAAGACATTCAACATCATGGGGATCACCCAATACGCCTCGATCTATGAGACCAGGAGCGAAGCGCTTGCGGCCATGCGGGAGAACTGATCAGAGTTGACCGAATGTGAGATCTTCTATGGACGCCGATCTTGACAGGATTCATCTTCAGCATGAGGCCCTTCGTGATATTGCAAAAACCCTCCGTCAGGGTCTGACTGGAACCGACCTGCTGAAGGCCTGTGTACGAAGCATTGCAGGGGCGCTCGGCACGTCTTCGTGCGCGTTGGTATTGCACAGCACGAATGATTCCAGCGAATACGGTTTGGATTTCATTGCCGTTGGCCGTCAGTTCGCTGGTCATGAGAAAGACATCGATGCTTTGCTGCTGTCGCCGGAAACCCGGGAAAAACCGTACGGACGGCTTCAGAACCTGGGCGGATTGAACCTGCCGGCGAACGGCCTCTACTCCCTTTTACCCTTTCACGGCGACCGCACCGGCATCATGGTCGTCGGCAATCGGCTCGGCAATCGAAGCTATGAGGACCAGGAGGTGGGGCTGTTTCGCCTGGCCGCCGCTCAAATCGCGCTCCTGATTGAAATGGAAGCTTCGCGCAAGCGGGAACGCGACCTCGTTCATAATCTCCGACGTGAAGCGCTTCGGCTGTCCTTCCTGCATGAAATTTCACTTTACCTCGGTGAACTGGCCGATCCTGATGAGCTGGCAGACCGTCTGCTGGGCTTCCTCACAGGCATCATTGATGTACGTGCCGCATTCATCGTCCTGCCCGGCAAAAGAAGAGGGTGGCGTGTCGCCGGTGAGTTCGGTCTTCTGGTTCCCGAAGAAAAGGTATTAAAAAGCCGACAGGTGCGTGAAGTTCTACGCGGGAACCGTGAAAAAGTGATGGTCACCGGGAAGCACACGGTTTTCGGGAACCATGGGCACCGGCAGACCCTGCTGCTGCGTCTTGGTCAGATGGATCGTACCCTGGGACTGATCGGAGTTTGCGATCGCGAGTCACGTCGGGGTCTGACTGAATTCAACGAGATGGATGTTTCCACCCTGGAAGCCATAGCCGCCCAGATGTCTGTTTCCTTGAACAATGCGAATCTTTATTCCGAGCTACTGAATGAAAAACTGTTTATCGATTCTGTGCTTGCCTCCATCCCGACCGCCGTGCTCAGCACAGACCAGGCGGGACGATTGCGATCGTTCAATCCATATGCCGAGGGCCATTTCGGCTTCACCACGGAACATCTGCGTCAAAGCTGGAGCAAGGTGGTTGCCGGTAGTCGCTGCCGGATCGGCGGTTATACCCGCGACGAAGCCCTGCAGACACCTGCCGGGAACCTGTATGCCGATGTCAGCATTTCCCCCCTGATCGATCACGAAGCCCGTCAAACAGGCCGCCTGATCACCATGAAGGACCTTTCCGAAGAACACCGTATCCGTGATATGTTTTCGAAGTATGTCGCCGAATCGGTCGTGGATGTGTTGCTGAAGGACGTCAATGCGGTGAAGCTGGGCGGTGAAGAACGCCATCTCACCGTCCTGTTCAGCGATTTGCGCGGCTTTACCTCGATGTCGGAACGCATGACACCGCTGGATGTCGTTTCCACCTTGAATGCCTATTTTGATGTCATGGTCGGCATTGTCCTGAAATACCGCGGAACCATCGACAAGCTGGTCGGCGATGAAATCATGGCGGTGTTCGGAGCGCCGCTCTCCTTCAGGGATGATGCCGACAGGGCAGTGGCCTGTGCCAAGGATATGATCGACGCGATGGGAGAAGTCAACGAACTGCTGGCCTCCAAAGACCTGCCGGCTCTGCATGTCGGTATCGGCATCAACACAGGCACGGCGGTGTCCGGCAACATCGGCTCCAGCCGTCACATGGACTACACCGTAATAGGCGATACCGTGAACCTCGCCAGTCGTCTCTGCGACAAAGCAGGGCCCGGCGAGATCCTGCTCAGCGAATCGACATATCACTCCCTTCATCATCCACCCGCGCTGCAGGAGCAACGCTTCCTTTCGGTGAAAGGAAAGGTGCGGGAAATCCCGACGTTCGTGCTGTAACCGGCATCCATATAGACTGATTCACTCGCAATTATTGCTTTACCATACCGGGAGGAATGATGCATCGTCTTTATATCTTCGTAGTCCTGCTCTTGTGTCTGGTTTCACATCTTCCCACTCAAGCCTCCGCTATCAATCAACAGCTCGATAGCCTGGAAGCAGTCTTCTATTCTAATCTGGCCGCAAATGATACCATATCAGCTTTATCCGCCGGTAATCGGTACTATACACTGTTAGATTCTGCCTTAGCACCACGCTGGGAGTTTGATAACAAGAGTCATAATATCATTGATGTTGATACAATAAATAATTATGTACTCGCATTATCTAATGATGGGGTTATATCAAACAAATACAGAGGTCACAATATTCATTTGATAGATACGGCCAATAATTTCAAGTCGTACTCGATTGATATGTACCCATACATAGTAACTAAGCACTTTTTCATCAACAACAAACTTGTCCTATTATGCCACAAACATGACACAAGGAATATGTATGTAGCTGAATACATATTCAATGACAAAGGATCTCCCACTTTAAGCCGCGAACTCTACTTTGACAAAAAGTACTATATGCCGGTACATGAATCCTCCAGTTGGAGATATGCGATTACCGGAGTCAAAGACGGTTCCCATTCTCCTGGTAGCCAATCGAGTCAACACAACAAGAAGCACATGTTTTTTCTTTGCACCTCTGATAATTCTGCATACATCTACTCCATTGATCTTGTAGACCTTATTGTATACAAAGTGGACGATGCGCCAAGCCTGGATCATTTCACCTCTGCGTGTACTTTCTATCAAACCGATTCATTGTTCTACATATATACTAATAATAAGCTAATAACCTACAATTTGAATAGTAACAGGAGTACCTCTAACAGCAGTTTTCCATATAGTTTTAATGGCAATATTGCTATGTGCAATAACTACATCATTAGCTTTGCGCCCGATTTAAT
>WJJA01000114.1 GCA_014729955.1 bacterium | reverse complement strand
CCTTTGAGTATAAGGGTTTCCCTGCCGGTTTGAGAGATCTCCAGCTTGCCGGACCCCTTGAACTCGACCCGGTCAAAATCCTTCACCTTGCGTTCTTCCGATGCTGCCAACGCCGGATGCAGAACCACCGCGACAAACAGCAATGTCATGCACAAAACCGCAAACTTCTTCATCGTGCCGTCCCTCCGAATTCCGACTCCAATCTGCTGCCTGTAAGACACACAGTCTCACCCGTGGGTTACAGGCGATCTTTCCCGGTGAGGTGAAACAGAGCTCCGAATGGCATCGTCCGGCGCTTTCATGTCGTAAACCTGCGCACACGCCCGGGACGCTCCGGAGGATCGTGAAGAAAATTACGTGACATGCGGTTCGGCTTTGCATCGGGGGCGATTCTTGCGCCATACTGTATAAAGACATCGCCTGCTTGTAAGGTGGGGGATATTTACGTACGGAGGAGATTATGCATCGTTGGTGCATTGTTGGACTGCTTGTCGTGCTGGTCGCGTCGTACGCGCTCGCGGAGAACGACCTGTTGACACCTCGCAAATGGTTGGAACCGCCGGATTTTCAACCTCCGAGCACGGGTTACGTGGAAACACACTTCCCGCTGCAGCCGGTCAGCGAGCTGGATGAATTCGATTTCGGCGACACGACCATCGTCGAAGTGGTGTTCTGGGACAACCAGCACAATTCGACCAACGGCCGTACCATTCAGTACGACCCGGAAGGAGATGGCGGCGATCCGGTGGTCTATTTCATTTACACCGACCTGCCCGAAGAGGGTGCGGTCCGTAAAGCCAATGCGAACAAGGTGCTGTTCGACGAAAACGGCGATCCCGTGATCGGCATCCAGGACGGTTACCCGCTGGGGACAGGCGACTGGAGCGGCTACCCGACCCTGGCTTACAACCCTCTTTTGAACGGTTTCTACCCGATGTTCTGCTACCATGCGAGAACTTCCGCTTCCGCACCGTACATGGGCTGGGTCGCATCCGAATATGCCGATATCCCCAACATTTTCCATGAACAGGAACTTCCGTTTGACGGCAACGACCAGAACACTTGGCCGCGCAGCGCGATGGGCGCAGACAGCGTGGTGCATATCGTCACCACCGGCAGCGGCGCCACCTGGTATTACCGTGCGAGGTACGATCCGGACAATGTGATTGTGGACGTGTTGACGGACGGTACGGAGATGCAGACACTGGAGACTTACCCCGGCGCAGATGTCGCGGTCAGCCCCGACGGAGAGCGTGTCGCGATCGGGATGCCCTACACACGCGGCCACCTCGGAATCATCGAGGAAGTCCGGGATGATGACAACGATTTCATCGTCTGGCTGAACGAAGACGGCGGTGAAGAGTATGATTTCAGCCTCGACAATGTGCTGAACATTACCCAGTTCCAGGGGCCGGACTATAGCCAATTGCCGGACACCAACGCCGCCAACCAGGACACCTTCCGTCTCTGGCTCGACTGCAACCTCTACTTTGACGGCGACAACAACCTGCACGGCGCCTGGTCTGCGGCGGAATACTTCTATTTGCAGAATCAGGGCCTGGTGTACAGCCAGATCTTTTACTGGAATGAGATCAACAACGAGTACATCCGTATCGGCGACGGCAACTTCTGGAACAACTGGGAGACCAATCCGACCGGTGTGAACAATCTCCTGGTCAGCCGTCCGAACCTGGTCAAAGATCCCGACACCGGCTGGCTCTATTGCGTGTTTGAAAGCTACGGTGTGCAGGGTGACACCACCGATGCCGGCCTGCCGCTCGACGTCGGCCAGAACGGCATGCCGAGCGCTGAACTCCTGCTGGCGGCCTCCCCGACCGGCAGCGCCCAATGGGGTCGTGATTTCGAGGTGAACGGCCGTTTGTGGTTCAAACCGCTGAACATTACCAATACCCGTTCACTTTCGCCCGATCCCGTGCCGCCGGGCAACTGCCGTTCCGAAACCGATCCCTCGTTCGCTCTGAATGTTGAGGGAGACTACCTGCATCTCTTCTTCACCCTTGACCTTGATGCCGGCACGTACGCGATGACCACGCCCGAAGGTACCGGCACCGACAACCCGATGGTCTACTACCGCCTGGACAAAGACGTGCTGATGCAGGCATTCATCGACAGCGCGGAGTGGATGCCGAACATCCCGATGCACTATGACGGCACCGGCTTCTTCGAAGACCCGGAGGACTGGGAATTCATCTACAACGATGTCCCCGAGGACGAGAGCTCGGCCTCACCGACCACCTTCGCGATTGAATCGGCCTACCCGAATCCGTTCAATGCGCAGACACGTATTCGTCTGCAGCTGGACCGTCCGGCCGTCACACGTGTGGTGGTCTACGACCTGCTCGGACGTGAAGTCCGTGAGCTGCAGCGCGGCGAACTGCAGGCCGGCCGTCACGAGGTGTTGTTCGATGGTACCGGTCTGGCGAGCGGCGTCTACATCGTCCGCGCAGATGCCGGCGGTGCCTCCGCCGCACGCAAGATCGTGCTGATGAAATAACGCCGAAGTGTTGCATGTCGCGGGCTCCGGATTGTGTATCCGGGACACGCAAGCGCAATGCCCGAGCGATGTAGTGCCCAAAGCAAACCTCCGTCTCACATGTGAGACGGAGGTTTTTTGACGGGGCACGGAGCCCCGAAGCGGAAGCAAGCGCCGGACGGAGGGAGCCGTCCGGACGCCGTTTTGCCGGGGACCAGCCGGCAAACTTATTCGTAGCGCAACGTCTTGACTGGATTCGCTCGTGCGGCTGCAAGCGCACGCAAACCTACAGCACCGACGGTCATCGCGATCGCCCCGAGCGCGGCAAGCACAAACGGCCACGGCTCCGGTTCAATTCGGTACGCAAACCCCTGCAGCCAGGTACGCATCGCCCACCAGGCGACAGGAGTTGCGATCAGTGTAGCAAGCAACACCAGTCGTATATAGGACATCACAAGGATCGACGCGATTCCCCAGGTGGTCGCGCCCAATACCTTGCGGATCCCGATTTCCTTGGTGCGACGGGCGACGGTAAGGGAAGCCAGCGATAGCAAACCGAGCACGGCGAGGGTGATTGAAAAGATCGCCGCTGTGCTCACGACACGTTCCACGCCTTCCTCCTGCCTGTACCGTTGGGCGATCTCTTCGTCCTGGAAAACCGGATGAAACGGGATACCCTTGGCTACGTCTGACCAGATTCGTTCAAGCTGTTCCAGCGTTTGCGTGATGTTTTCAGGCGCAATCCTGACATAGGTGTAATTGAAAGCGAACGGATCCTCCCAGACATCAACGTCGCTGATTCCCGGTACCAGGTTGACATGGCTTTGAGCCAGAAGGAGCGGTTCTATCGTTTCATGCAGGGATCTGTAGTGAAAATCTCGCAGCACCCCGACAATCTCATGCTCCCCGAATTCGTCTCCGGGGAGTTTCGCACCGATGGGTTGGTCCAATCCGAAGGCTTCGACGAAGGTTTCGTTAACGAGATATGCGGTTTCGCGGTCCACTGATCGTTCCTGGTCCCACAAACGCCCTGCGACGAGTTCCAAATGCATGAAACCGGGATACTTTTCATGGACCTTGCCAAACCGGAATCTTCTGTAAATCCCCTGGTCGTCGGTATACCCGAAAAAGCTCCAGTTCGTGCGAAAGCTGTTCGAACCCGCGGTAACCGCTTCAACACCCGGTATCGTTTCGGCTCTTTCGCGAAAACGTTCAAACAGGGCAAAGCTTTCATCACGCTCGACCATGTTGTGCAGGACAAGAACACGATTGACGTCCATCCCGAGCGGTTTGTCTCTCATATAGCGGACTTGCCGGCCCACAATCAGTACAGAGATCACAAGTGCTGTAGCGAGTGTAAATTGAACAATTACAAGTGAAGGCAATAGCTTCGAGCGTTTGCTCACGTCAACACGACTTTTCAGTGTCTGTATCGGCTGGAAACGCGACAGTATCAACGCAGGATAGGCGCCCGCGGCAAGTCCGACCAACGCAGGCAACAGCAAAAGGACGGCAACGGTGTTACCATCAAGTTGCAACACAAGGTCCAACCCTGTCTGGTTTGCAAAACGGTTCAGCATCGGCAGCATCAACTCCGCCACGACCACACCAACCATCATGGCACTGAATGAGAGTATGAGCGCTTCACCGAAGAACTGCAGTCTCACACGGTTTCTGTCCGCGCCCAACACCTTTCGCACACCAACCTCACGTGCTCGTTCGATGCTGGATGCCAGGGACAGTGTGACAAAATTCAAAACTCCTATCAGAAGGACCACGCCCGCAATGGCCGCGAGAATAAGTGAATACAACGGATTTGATACCGGCGACATGCCGCCCCGAATCGTTGAATCGAGGTGAATCTCGCGAATCGGCTGCATGTAGACCGATGTTTCGCTTTGGTCAAGGAAGCGGTCGTAGTATGGTTTGCAGACGGCGTTTACTTTCGACGACACCACTTCAGCGGACGCATCGGGTTTCAGCATCAAATAGCTTTTAAACATGATGCTGCCCCAGCTCCGTAGCATCTGTTCCTGGAACATCGGCATCGCAACTTGCAGATTCACCGCGATGTCAAAGCGAACACTGGAGTTTTGCGGTATGTCCTCTACGACCGCACCTACGGTTAACGGCAGGTGCAACCCTTCCTGATGCAACGTCAGGCGTTTCCCCAATGGAGAACCTTCTCCGAACAGGCGCACCCCGGCTGAACGGCTTATAACCATCTTTCCGGGATCGGCGAGAGTCGAGGGTCCGTCACCTTCGAGTACTTCGAATTCGAAGAGTTCAAACAAACCGCGATCGCTGTAGAGTAACACTTCGCGCAGGGTGGAACCGTCGTCTTTTTCCATGGGCATTTCCATGGTAAACATGCGCACGGCGGCTTGTACGTCCGGGACGTTCTCTTCTATCGCCGTTGCCAGATCGAAAGGCGTGGAAGCTGTTTTGAAACGGTCGCGTCCCGGCGGTTTTTCTACATGAACGGCTCTGTAAATGCGGTCGGCGTTTGCATGCATGGTATCAAACGTCCACTCCTGGTGCAGGAATAGATACAATACCAACGTGCAGGCAAGTCCC
The DNA here is from genome assembly GCA_014729955.1 of bacterium. GTDB lineage: Bacteria > Electryoneota > Electryoneia > Electryoneales > Electryoneaceae > WJJA01. The sequence goes on along the minus strand of WJJA01000114.1, from coordinate 1,432 downwards.
AGTGAAAGGCTGAGCACATTCACCGCCGTTGTGCCCGGACGTCCCACCAGGTGGCGAAACGCTGAAATGAAATAGCTTCGCAGCATTGGAAATCCTATTCGTATTTCAATGAATCGACCGGGTTGGACTGTGCGGCACGCAGAGACTGCCAGAGGACCGTCAACACCGCAATCGCCAGGCTCACCAGCAGCGCCTGCAGGAACGGTGCAGCGGTGATCGATGTCCTGTATTCAAACCCCTGCAGCCACATGCGACCGACATACCATGCGACCGGCAGAGCGATCACATTGGCAATCGCTACCCAGCGCAGAAAATCCACAATCAGCATCCAGGTAATGCTGCCCATGGATGCGCCCAGCACCTTGCGTACACCGATTTCCTTGCGACGCTGCTCGGTCGAGTAGCTCGCCAGGCCGAGCAGACCAAGGCCGGCAACCACTATCGCCAATCCCGAAAACCACGCGGAAAGGGTACCGAAGGTGAGATCCGCACGGTATTGCTCTTCGAACTCTTCATCCATGAACGCATACTCGAACGGATAGCCTTCATACACTTCATTCCAGGCAGTCTCAATCTTTTCCATCGCAGCAGGGATATGGCCCTCCTCGAGCCGTATCGACAGAGTCGAAGTCCCCTTGTTCGCGAAGGAAACCAGGATCGGTTCGATCTTTTCATGCACCGAGGCGAAGTTGAAGTCTTCCGTCACACCGATCACCTCGACCCCGACGGAGTCGCTGTCACCATAGTAAATCCTCTTTCCGACGGGTTCTTCCCATCCAAGCAGGTCTGCCGCGGTCTGGTTGATCAATACCGATCCGGTCGAGTCGGCTCCATACTCACGACTGAAGTTGCGACCTTGCGCGATTTCGATTCCGAGGGCGGGAAGCAGGTCGTAGTCGACATTCATCACCGACCAGATCCAGATATCCTCATCCGGCACCCCTTCCGGGCGTATGCTGTTTCGTCCGAATCCGCGGCCCGGTACACTGGTGGCTCCGCCGATACGGACCACTTCAGGTATCGACGCCAGTCGTTCGCGAAAGGCAGCCTGCCCCTGCCCCAGGTGTTGACCATTGAAATCCAGCAGCAGAACATGGGACCGGTCATAGCCCATATCACGGTGCAGGATATACTGAATTTGCGACTGGACGATCATGGTCCCGGCGATAATCGCCACCGCCAGCGAAAACTGGAAGACCACAAGTGCGCGACGCAACACCGTGCCGTGACGCGACCGGCTGTAGCTTCCCTTCAGCACCTGCAGCGGTCGGAACCCGGACATCACCAGCGCCGGGTAAAAACCCGCCGCCACACCCATCGTCAGCACCAGCACCGCAATCCCACCCAGCAGGACGGCGTCATGGAGCAGATTGATATTCAGCGACTTCCCCGCCAGGGTGTTCAACATCGGCAGGCCCAGCTCGGCAAGAAT
>WJJA01000113.1 GCA_014729955.1 bacterium | reverse complement strand
GCATCCCGGATGCCGCGGCGCAGGAATCCGGTATCGTTGAAGAGCGGCCGGACGGCACCGTGGTCGTGGTGGAAAACGGTACCGCGGAACTGGGAGACAAGAACAAGGCAGAGACAAAAGAAGAAGCCAAGGCTCGTGCGATGCGCAAGGCGGTCGATCTATCTGTGGGCGCGTTCCTGACCTCAAGCACCACAGTGGAAAACTACCAGCTCGTGCATGACCAGGTGACCACTGCAGGCCGTGCATTTGTGCGCAGCATTGAGGAGCTGGACTATACCTATGACGCAGCGTCTGAGACCGGGGTGTATGTCGGACGGTTCGTGGTGGACCGTGCACAGATGGAAGAATTCGTAAAGCAGGCGACTGAAAGCGAACAGGCGGCGCAGGAACAAATAAAAGAAGACCTCCGTGTCCAATTTGCGCTTTTCAGTATGGATGGACGACGTTGGATGGACGGCACAACAGTACATTCCGGGGATCGCTTTCGCATGATGGTGCAGGTTGAACCGGACGCTTATGTCTACATCATCAACAAGGATGCATCCGGCCAGGTGTTCACCCTGTTCCCCAATTCCGCGATTACTTCGGTGGTCAATCCCCTGCCGTCCGGTGTGGAACATTTTATTCCGGGTTCCGACCAGGCGCTTGAACTGGACGAGCAGACCGGCGTGGAGGTAGTTTACGTGGTCGCATCGCTTACCCCGATGGAGGAACTGCCCCGATTGACCGAACAGCTTGCGACGGCCGATCTCAGCGGTGAACAGCGGGATGAGGCCTTGCATGCCGGTTTGCAGACTCGTGGCATACAGATCGTAGACCGGTACGATGGACCGGTGACGCAAAAATCCACCGAGCAGAACAGCTTTTCGGTGGAGATGTTGGAAGGCGAAGGACGAATCGTCCGTGAAATCCGCCTGGACCATCGTTAGTGGACCGATGTACCTGAATCGGTCCCGGGAGAGGCTGTCTTAGTATGACATAGTCTGCCGAATCAGGCAGGACCGGCGTTCCCATGCACGCATTTCGGGATGCCGGACCGGACTGTATGGCGCAGCCCCGCCCTGGAGCGGTAAACATGCTTCCATGCTTGTTGAGAGCCGCCCGACGGCTGTAGGTTACGTTTTGCGCGGCATTGCATCCGTCGTAGAGCATGCTTTCAACGAAAGTGAATTCCATGTCGAACCCTTTGCACAGGCCGGCCGTTCGTTCTTCCACGGCCCGCGCCTTTCTTATCCTCCTTTCTATCAGTATTGCATCGCTGTTTTCGACCGGCTGCAGCATACAGACCATCGCCGTACGTTCCACCGGCGGTATCATCGACAACGGCTTCGATGAGCTGATGGCCGAAGAGGATCTCGTTCTTGCACGGACGGCCATCGAGTCCAACCTGAAACTGGTCGAAGCGTTGATCCGTACCGATCCCTCCAACACGGACCTGATCCTGCTGGCCGCACAGGGATATGTTTCCTACGCCTTGGCGTTTGCCGACGACAGGAACAATCCAGGCCGTGCCCGCATGTTGTATGAGCGAGGCCGTGACTATGCTAACCGCTGGCTGATCTTGAAGTTCGATACCGATCTACTTGCATTGAAGCGTCTGGATGACTTCACAGCGGTAGTGAACGAGCTGCCGGACAAAGCGGTACCGGGGGTCTTCTGGTTTGCGAACGGCTGGGCGCAGTCCATCCTGCTCTCTCTGGTGGATGTTCAGGCTGTGGCGAAGCTGCCGTACGCCGAAACCGCGATGCGTTTTGTGCTGGAACGTGACGAGACCTTCTACTACGGCGGCGCTCACATGTTCTTCGGCTCCTACTACGGCGCACGTCCCCGCATGCTCGGCGGCGATCCCGAAAAAGCAAAAGAACACTTCGATCGTCAGCGTGAGATCACCGGCGGCGAGTTCCTCATCGGGCAGTACCTCGAACTGCGATATGTGGCGTTGATGACACTGGATGAAGAACACGCCCGAGAGCTGATCGATGAAATCCTCTCGTTCGACCTGGACCGTCGCCCCGAAATCCGCCTGGTGAATCGTGTCGCGCAGGACAAAGCCCGTGAGATTGAATCGGACTTCGAGGAGTTCTTTTAGCGTTGCCTGCCGAAGAAGGAATCAAACCACGCGCCGTGCCCTCGCCCGCCCAGATGATCAATGCCGCACGCGCCGCCGCGAGCTTCACAGCCGGCCGTCTATTGAAGCGGCCGATCGTGTTGGGCTCGCCGGTGATGCTGATGGTGGAACCGACCACCGCCTGCCAGCTGCGGTGCCCGCACTGCCCCACCGGACGTGGCGAGCTGTCTCGTCCCACCGGCCGCATGACCCTGGAGCGTTTCAAAACCATCTGGGACTCCATCCGCCCCGCGCCGATCCTGCTGCAGCTCTGGAACCAGGGTGAACCGTTTGTGAACCGTGAAACGCCGGAGATCATCACCCATGCGGCACGGTCCGGGGCGCAGGTGAAACTGTCGACAAACGTGGAGCTGCTCGCGCGCGGCGACCTGGCGGAACGTATTGTGCGAGCAGGCTTGGCAGAACTGATTCTGTCGCTGGACGGCACTTCAGCGGAAGCCTACAATACCTACCGAGTCGGGGGCGATTTCGACCATGTGCGGGAGGGCATAGAGCGTGTCGTAGCGGCACGGCAGAAGCTCGGGGTCCGGCATCCGCTGCTGACCTGGCAGTTCCTGCTGTTCAAGCACACGCTTGAGGAAATTCCGGAGGCCCGTCGACTCGCCCGGCAGTGGGGTGTGGACCATGTCGTATTCAAAACCGCCCAGCTGGAAGACCTGTCCCGCGAGGAGGGGGAAACCTGGCTGCCGGACGACCCGGCCCTGCGTCGCTATGACCTGAAGGGCGACCGTTGGGTGCTGCGGCGATCGGACCGGTACTTCTGCAACCGGATCTTCGCAAGCGCCGTGGTGCAATGGGATGGAACCGTCGTGCCCTGCTGCTTCGACAAAGACGGCCGATACGTGGTCGGTAATGCGGCGGACGACGGTTTCCCGGCGGTTTGGACCGGGGAGGCGTTCCAGCGTTTCCGTCGTGACTGGATCGAAGGGCGTCGTCCGGAGATGTGCGACAACTGCACCGAAGGCTTGGCGCGTCTTTACAGCTCGCCGAAGGGTCTTTGAAACGCGGCTCTATTCTCCCCGGAGGCTGCCGGTTACGTGTTTCCCTCATTCCCACTCTCTTGCCATTGCAGCGTCTTCAGGCTAATTTCGAGCACTTTCTCCAAATACACCGAATCGGGAGCTGTATCTATGGCCCGCAAACGCCGTCGCCCACGCAACACGCATCGTGAGGATGTATTCTTTCCGTCCCGTCCGCGGGGCAGCATGGAAGTCCGTTTTGTCCTGGATGCCGCGGGTGTGGTGCTCCTCCTGTTCGCGGCACTCCCCTACCTGGGCGCCGGCTTTCTCCCGCAACTGGAATGGCTCAGCGACAACCAGGTCTTCCGACTGTTGCTGCCGCCGGCGTTCCTGGCCTTGGCCCTGGTCAACGGGATCGGTTTTCGTCGTCGTTCACGATTGCTCATGGGCCTGCTTGTATGCGCTTTGACCATCGTGGAAGCCGCTGTGCATATACCCTTTCACGATGTAGAAGTGGACCCGGACGATGATACGCAGCTGTCCGTCCTGACTCTGAATTGCGGAACCAAACCGCTGAGCGGGGTACGTGAAGCGATCCTGCGCGACAGCGTGGAGCTGGTGCTTCTCCAGGAGGTGCCGGTTTCGGGCGTGAACGATCTACTCGGCT
>WJJA01000112.1 GCA_014729955.1 bacterium | reverse complement strand
GCAGGTAGAACAGCGGGACAGTCACCAGCGTGCCGACAAAGATCCCTGAGAATTGCGCGAGGAACTGCTTGCGCGGATTCGCGCCAAGCACGTAACCGCTTTTCAGGTCGATCAGCAGGTCGGAGGCGCTGTCCGCGACGCCCGCGGTGATGCAGGCAGCCATCAGGTTGATGTTGGTCTGACCACGTGCGATCGCGCCGTAGAACAGCTGCGTCACCTTCCCCATCGCGCCGACCGGGGTCACATCGGTTTCGCCCGCCACACGGCACGCTACCAGCGCGAGGAAGAAGCTCATGATCACCGCCAGCAGCCCCATCCAGAGCGGCATATCGAAGATCAGCATCGCGATCACGATCACCCCGACCGCGCCGACCGTGCCGCCGGTCGCAAACCATGCCGGCGGGACTTCGATACGGTCGAGCACGGACGCTTCGGTCACTTCCACCTGCTTCGAGCGCAGCTTGAAGATGTCGGTGATGCCCTTCATCGCACGCGCCACCGCCTTCCACTGCATCGCAAACGCGGTCAAACCGGAGGTGACCATGCACGCCGCTCCGCCCCACAGCGACCAGGACACCATGTCACGGTAGTTCAGGGATTCGATCACCCCGATGTTGTGCATCCACGGGACAAATACCATCCAGCACAGGATCGAACCGAGGAAGACACTCGCGGCAACCCGAAGACCCATCAGCATCCCACCGGCGACCAGCAACAGGCTGCCCTCGATTTCCACCGTGAAGTTCGCCGCACGTTTGCCGAAAATCGGGTAGGTGTAATCGAGAATCGTGAACGGCTTCTTCACCAGGCCGATATCATGCAGCGTGGTGCCGATTTCATGCAGAATCGCGATCAGTCCGCCGATCGCACCCGCACCGAACAGCGCATTGGCCGACTTCTGCCCCTGCTCCTCGGACGTCATCGCCCCTTCCAGGTCCAGGGCGGCATCGGGCTCAGTGGCGCGATCTTCCAGGTCTTCCGCCAACTCCCCGACTCCGGCAACCACAGGACGTTCCAGCGCCGGCTTATGATCATAATCCGCATGCAGGCTGCGCAGGGTCAACCCGGCGGCTATGCCGGAGGGAAACGGAAGACGTTCGGTGTTGATCATCTGACGTTTCATCGGAATCGCCATGGTCACGCCCAGCACCGCGAGGAAGAAGATCCAGGCTGTAAGCCAGCCGTACGGAATATGCTGTTCGTTGATCAGCACATACGCCGCAATCGCGCTGACCAGCGTGCCGCCGGTGGAATACCCCGCCGCGGATGCCGTGGACTGCATCGCGTTGTTCTCAAGCACCGTCATCTCGGACTTCGCGATGCGCGCCTTCATCAACGATTTCCAGATCGCATAGCTGAGCACGCAGGCGGTGATCGCCACCCCGAACCCCCACCCGGTCTTCAGGCCGATGTAGATGTTTGACACCGACATCACCGCTCCCAGCAGCGACCCCATCAGGACCGCACGGGAGGTCAACTGCTTCATGCTGTCGCCGCGGTAATGGTGATGGTACCAGTTCAGCTCGATTTCGTCGGGGGTCAACTTGCCTGTGCGGGGTTTTGTGTCAGCCATGAGGTATGTCCTTGCCTGTCCGTCGCCCAAACCGATCGCGGTTCGTGATTCTATTGTTCCGTCAGATCCTCTGATCTGACAAATCCTTTCGTTCTGTCAGGTCTTTCGGAACGAAGTGACGTGTGACCTGACAGTCCTTGCGAACTCATGTGTCAAATCACAATCCGGCTGCGCCGGACCAAAACCCGGCACAAGGTTCCATGCCTTGCAAGACGGACGTCCTGTCAGCCTGCGACCGGCCGGCCGCCTGTCGCCGAAGCAGATCCACCGCGAAACCGGAAGCTGAAGGAATATAAACCCTGTGCCGACATAAAAGGTCCCGGAGGAGAGGATAACATCACAAAGTGTTGTACGCCCTCGATATCATCTGTTTGCCATCCCTAACTCCAAGATTCCCAACAAGAAGCATTTCGTTTGGTTCTCCCAATCGATTGCTCTTTGCATAAGATTGCACTATCTTTCGCAAGGTTGTGTGTGGACAGGGGAGGACTCCGTCCATCCTTCAAAAACCCAGTAGAGATCCCGTTCCATCGACGGCAGGGTGAACAGCCCCGGCGCCGGTATCAGCGATGGATCGGTACACCACCGGGCCGACAGGACTCGCGGGTACAACAACACCGGGCGGCCCAGGGATTTTCAAGCGAACCGGTAAGGAGGCGTTGCATGGCGGATCGAGCGGTTGTCAAGCCCGACGTCGAATTCATCAAGACATTGCAGAAGAACGGCGGGGATACGCTGAAGAAATGCTACCAGTGCGCGACCTGCAGCACAGTATGCGAGTTGTCGCCCGCGGAGGGTCCGTTTCCACGCAAAGAGATGATGTGGGCGAGTTGGGGCATGAAAGAGCAGTTGGTGACCGACCCGGACATCTGGCTGTGCCACCAGTGCAACGACTGCACGACACGATGCCCGCGTGGTGCACGTCCCGGCGATGTGCTCGCGGCGGCGCGCAGTTACATCTACCAGACATACACCTTTCCGAGTTTCATGGGCCGGCTGATGTCAAGCCCCGGCGGTCTTGCAGTGCTGTTCATTATTCCGATCCTGGTCGTGGCGGCGCTGGTCGGCTTCGGCCTGCAGGAGAGCGGCCACACCCTGGGATACTACCTGAGCGGCGAAGCG
>WJJA01000111.1 GCA_014729955.1 bacterium | reverse complement strand
GGATGGATCAGCACATAACCGTCCGTACCGGACTCCGCCGGTGTTTCAGGGATCCGCGGCGAATCATCCCACTTGTCCGCCACATCGGCATGCAGGCGGAAGAGCCCACGGAACCGTTTGACCACATGCTCCGTGCGCCCGGCGGAATACAACCGGTCAAATATCCCTCGCGCACCGGAGTAGTATTGCCGCTCCTCGATCATGCCGTATCTACGGTGCGCCGCGGGCAATGCCCCCAGGTACGCCGCATAGGGTTTCATGCTGGTCACGAACACACCTTCATAGGCACGCTCAAGTACCGTAGCAAGTGCCGACTCCGCCCCGCGCCTGCACCACAGCCCGTCCCGAACACCGATCACATGTGCATCCGGAAGGAACTCGTGCCACAACGGTTCCAGACCGGCACGGCACACCACATCGAGCGTGTAACCCGCCGCACGCAGATCCAGGCAGACCGGCACCAGTGTGCATGCATCGCCCAGCGGCGCGACCTGCACCACCAGCAGGCGGCCGGAAGGGTCGCCCGAGGGCCGACGAGACCGTCGTGTCAGGGCTGCATGGTAGAGGTTCAGGTATTTGCGGAACGACATGAGCTGCCGGCTGTTTGTGAAGGTTTGCTGATGCCGGTGGACCGGCTGCAATATACCCATCGGAACCGTTTTCTCATAGCGAAGCGACTGTCCGTATGTCCATATTCCGTGCGAGACGCGATCCCGCCCGGCCCTGCCCGCGGATGAACGGTATGTCGTTTACCGTTCTGTCGGGTTTTGACACGCGGCAGCGGGGTGTGACCCGACACATGCAGACTTCCCGAGCATCGCTTCAACCTGAAACCAAACAGCAAAACAGGACTCGTGATGGCAGTGACAACCTATATGGACCTTGAAAAGACCTTGCAGGCCGGCGACCGGATCCGTATCGACCTTGGCTGCGGTCGCAAGAAACGCCCGGGGCATATCGGCATCGATCAGCTCGACCTGCCGGGCGTGGATATCGTCGGGCCGCTGCACGAGGTGCTGGCGACCTTCCCGGATGATTCTGTCGATGAGGTCTACTCGAAAAGTGTGTTTGAGCATGTGGTTGAACTGGAAGAGGTGATGCGCGAGCTGATGCGTGTCATGAAACGCGGCTCGAAAGCGTGGGTCTATGTGCCGCACTGGTCCAGCCCGTACTATTACCAGGATTACACCCACGTCCGCTTTTTCGGCCTGTACTCATTTTACCAGTTCGCCGACGAACTGCATCAGCACCCGTGCCGTTCGGTGCCCGGTTTCTACCAGGACATCAGAATCAGGGTGCTGAAGATACGCATGGAGCGAAAATCCAATTTCAGACTCTTGCGTCCGTTTCGGAAACTGATGACCCACCTGATCAACCTCAGCCCCCTGACCCAGGCGTTGTACGAGGAGAACGGCACCTCCCTGTTCCCCTGCTACGGCATGGAGGTGATGTTCACTCCAGACAAATAGGGAGCGTTTTGTCGGTTCCGGGTCCGCGTCAGCGGAGTGTGACCCGACACATACCATCGGTCGCAGGATGAGTCACCCCGGCAGGAAAGCCGGGGCAAGCCTCAAAAACACCCTTTCACACACAACCCCGACCTTGCGCCTGCAATCGACGTAACGCAAACAACCCGGAAGACCGGTCCGGGTTGCTTAACGATCGATTCTTACACGCCAGGCTCAAATGACTTCAAGGTCCGGTGCAAACCGCATCACACGGCCTCCGCCGGTCTGGTACTCGTCGAGACGATCCAGCAGTTCATCCTGCCGTCGTTCCGAGGAGATCAGGATCGCACGATTGTCTCCGGGTTCAAGGTGCTCCTCCACCGGCCCGATCTCGTACTCCGTGCCGGCGAGCACGGCACCGTGACGGGTCTTGTCCGATGTCACCACCTGGTTGACCTCGCTTTCCAGCCCGGTATAGTAAATCAGGTCGACCGTCGGCGTGCCGGCTCCGAAAATCGTGACCCCGTTCTGGAAGTGCTCGTGGATCTCGTCCACCAGCTCTTCGGCGAGTCGATCCTTCCGATCGAGGAACTGGTCGGCATCCTCGATGATTGTTTCCACATCTTCAGTGGCGGGAGGAATCGGTTCCGTATACTCCTCGTTCTTGTCCGGCTTTTCGGCGAACAGACCGAGGTAGGCGGTTTCGTACGTGCTGTCCACCGCCAGGCCCTGCAGGCTGACCGCATAGCGCAGGGTGGGAGCCGTCCAGTAGGTGGTATGATAGAACGCAAACCCGCCGAACGCTCCACGCCGGAAGACATGCTCGATGTTCGGCACCTCGAGTGCGAGGATGCCTCCCGGCTTGAGGATGTTCTCCATCACCGAGAGCATCTGCACCGGCTCGATCATGTGCTCAAGCACCGAACGGCAGACAACAACATCAAAGCTCTCTTCCTCAAACATCCCTTCGTCGAAACGGCCTTCCATCACCTCGAAACCCAGACCCTGCGCGATCTCCACCGCCTTGGGGTGAGCATCGATACCGGCGACGTCGAATCCCCAGTTACGGATCTTTTCCATCACTTCGCCCGTGCCGCAACCGATCTGCAGTACACGCCCCTTGTCCGGCATCAAGCGACGCAGGTGGTTCAGAAAACGGTCGGTTTCCTGCACTTCCATGCCGGTAATCTTCTGGGGAATCGGAAGGGGCTGCCGGAGCAGCATGGCTTGAAGGTCTTCGGGCTCGGGGGATTCCATCTGAAACAGCGTGCCGCACACGTGACATACACCGATTGATAACAGTCCTCGAGGGACATTCTGCGCCTCTTCGGCGCGTACCACCCCGTTGCCGGCCATCGGGTAGTCTTCCAGGACAATCAGTTCGTCAAGATCACTTGCGCCGCAAACGGGACAACGCTCCCTTGTCATTTCCTCCTCTCATCTGTGAAAAGGTTCAGTGATGCGCCTGTATAATGTAAAAACCCGCTCACCGACAAACTCGGCAGGCGGCATAATTATGGAGACCGGAGTGCAGCGGGCGCAACCGGATATTCGGACGTAAACTCTTACTATGTATACATTTCCAACCAAATCGAGAGATTGACCAGCATCCACAGTTTCATCCCCTCTGCTTTCCCCCGTTTGCTGGAGAGGAAGCTCTCCAACTCATTCAGATTGAAGAGTTCGCCCATTTTCCGTGTCAGGATACGTTCCTTCGCCCACTGTTTGTAGGGCCCGTACAGCCATTCATCCAGCGGAACCGGGAACGCGGTCTTGGGACGGTCGGCGATCAAAGGCGGAATCTGATCTCGGAATGCCCGGCGCAGAATGTACTTGTTGACATCCAGACGACCTGCCGCCTCCATCGCCGTAACCTTTCGCGATTGCTCCTCCTCCGCCGCCCCTTTCCAGCGCAGCTTGTATTTCAACGGCAGACGGCTGACCCATTCCACCAGGTCGATGTCGGTATACGGCACACGCCCCTCGACACTGTGCGCCATCGTCGTCGCATCGAGCCTTAACAGCAGCGCGCCGAGGTGATACCGTTCCAGCACCTGCAGCACCTTGTCGTACGGATCCAGACGTGCGGCATCCAGTTCCCCCCAGACACGGTCCCAGAATCGCCCGATATCCCGTTTGGATCGCTTCAAGTGTTCCGGGTTACGGAACAACCGCTGAAGCTCATCATCCTGCATCCAACGGTACAGCTTCAGGAACATCGCCTTCTGTCCCTGTGTCACTGCGTCCCCGTAAAGCTGTTCGAATGTGCTGCTGAGACGTGCGCGGTCCAGAGCGTTGAACGCATCGTCTCCTTCAGCAAGCTGTCGGGCGAGCAGAAAATCATGCGGGCTGCGCATCAGCAGCGTGTAGCCGCCCAACAGCTCATCCGCCCCTTCGCCCGACAGAACAACCGTCATACGGCTTTTCAAAATCCGTGACAGGAATCGTAACGGCACCTCATTCGGAACCGACAAGGGCGTGTCCTTGACACGAATCAGTTCCGGCAGACCGTTGAAGTACCCTTCGGAGGTCATGTTGACCTGCTTGTGGGGAATGCCGAACTGCTGCGCGACGAGGGTGGCATAGCCGAATTCATTGAATCCCTGCTGCTCGAATCCGATCGAGAACGTATGCAACTCGTCGGTTTTCATTTCCTTCAGCAGCCGGACGATCACCGTGGAGTCGATGCCGCCTGAGAGGTAGGCGCCTAGCGGCACATCGGCCATCATGCGCCGCTTCACCGCCTCACGCAGCCTGGAGCGGAACTCTTCGGTCACCGCTTCTTCGCCTGGATCTTCCTTTTCTGCTTCCGGTACAGCCGGGAGAGACCAGTAACGTGTTTCGTTGCGCCGTTTCCCTTCCCAGACCAGACAGGTGCCGGGCTGCACCTCTTTAATTTGACGGAACAGCGTGTTGCCGTCCAGGTTCAAACGGTAGTGACTGAGATAGTTGGCGATCACTGTAGCGTCGGGAGTACGGGGAAACCTCGGATCGGAGAGGATGCTTTTGATTTCGGAACCAAAACGGAGGATACCGTCCCGCATCCCCCAGTAGAGAGGTTTTACACCAATGGGATCACGCACCAGCGTCAACCGTTGCGCCGCAGCCTCCCAAAGGGCGAACGCAAACATACCGCGAAACTTCTGCAGGGCGCGTTCCACTCCCCAGTGCACGCAGGCGAGAGCGACGACTTCGGTGTCGCAGCGGCTGCGGAAACGTACCCCGTCCCGTTCCAGTTCGTCGCGCAACTCCAGGTGGTTATAAAGTTCGCCGTTGTAGACCAGGGCGGCTGACCCCTCATCCACCAGCCACGGCTGGGCGCCGCCCTCTTTGTCGATGATCGCGAGACGTCGGTGCCCGAAACCCACACCGTCACCGATCCACACTCCCCGTCCGTCAGGCCCGCGGTGAGCGAGCGAATCGGTCATCCGATCGAGGAGCGCCGGATCGATCCCGCGTCGAGAGTCGAGCGCTACCAGCCCTGCTATGCCGCACAAACCCGGTATGCCTCCGTTCGATTCTGTACACGTCTCGTTTTTCTTAGTGGAAGCTAGTGCTCCGTCACCTCAGGTTGCAAGCTGCGGGGTTGTTTCATCCCATCGGAGCGCTTGCAGTTCCGTTTCACAAGAAGTACCTTTTCGTCTTGGGATTGTGGTGAGTGTTTCAGCAACGGGGTTTCCTGCATGGCGCAAGAAAAGCCGAAGGTGTTACTGGTCGACGATGACCATGACATGTTGGAGGTGCTCGACACCGCCATGCAGACTCTCGGATTCCAAACCGTGCTGGCGCGTGACGGGGAAGAGGGCTGGAACAAGTTCGTGGAACACCGTCCTTCACTGGTGATCTCCGACATTTACATGCCGAAAAAGAACGGTGTCATTCTGCTCGACCAGATCAAGGAGATGCAGTATGATACGAAGGTCATTCTTATCACCGGCTATGCTCATTACAAGCAGCTGATCAGCCACTCCCGTTTTCCGCCGGACGAGTTCCTCAGCAAGCCCTTCAACCTGCGTGACCTGGTCGAAAAGATCAAGGACGCCCATGACGAGGAAGCCTGATTCGCAGCCGTCTTCGAAACCAGAACATGAAACGCCTCCTGTTTGTGAGAGGCGTTTTTCCGTTCTGAGAGATTTACTGTTCCGTCAGATCTTCAGATCAGACGGATCGCGGTGCGTAGCCCGGATATTTCACGACGTCAGATGCGAGGCGCGAAGGATGAAGCTGCATTGCAATACCGCGAATCCTTCGCAACAAAGCAGATGACGCAGATGGGACCGCCCGAAGGGGGAATGAATAGATGAGCCTGGCCTGGACACAATCTGTGTCAGAGAATATCTGTATGCGTGACATTATCTTACTGTTAATATAGTTTTTAAAAAAGAATGCTCCCGCTATTCATGATATATTCGGGGGTAGGCTTACCTGACAGGATCCTCCTCCTTTCAACACCGCACGGCAGGCAGATAAAGCCGGCGTAACTCTCTGATGTGATCCACCATATTGAGGTAGACGGTGCATTCCGAACAAGGGACATCCAGACAACCTCCCGTGTCGCGATGATAGTGCCAGCAGGGATGCTCACCGTCCGACCCTCGTCTGCAGACGGCACGACGTTCTTTCGAACACGCCATGATATTCCAGCAGGGAATCATCGCGGACAGGGCGACCAGTGAATTGAGATTCAACCGCTGCGCAAGCATAAAACCACGCATGTCAGCGATGCGCCTGAGTTCACGGTTGTTCAACACACGGTACCCGTTCTCATCACGTGGAAGTACCGCCAACGAACGGTTGTCGTAGATCCGTATCGTCGAAGGAGTCACACCGAGAACATTCGCTGCATCGCTGACACGCAAGAGAACCTCTACTCTCTACCCCACACTCATGGTACCGTCCGATTCTCTGCCCTGACGGAACAGCCCTTACGCAGGCTGCCGGTTCGTGTCCACCTTCATCAGACGTTCCACTAGCGCCAGCATTTCCTTCTGGTCCACCGGTTTCCCGAGATAGCCTTCCGGCGGCGGTACCTTCCGCTGTTTCTCGATGAACTGCTTCATGTCGGAAACGATGCCTGTAATGATGATGACCGGCACATCGCCCCCCGCTTCTCTCACGTCCCGATAGAAACCGAGACCCGATTTTTCCGGCATGCTGAGGTCCAGGGTGACCAGGTCCGGCTGGAAGGTCTCCAGCTTCTCCATCGCCTCCACCCCATTCTCCGCTTCCGCAACCTCGTAGCCCTGGTCGGACAGCAGCGTGGTGAAAAACGTGCGAGTGTCTTTCTCGTCGTCCACGACAAGCACTTTGCCTTTGTAATCCATAGTCCTACTCCTGAATGGGTGCGGGTGCCGTGACGGGTTCAGGCACCAGCGTCTCTTGTTGAACAGCTTCAGGTGTCCTGGGGATCTCGATGTGGAAGCGGCTGCCGTTGCCCGCCTCCGATTCGAGGTGTATGGTACCCCCGTGGGATGTGATAATCTTGTCGGCAATAAACAGACCCAGTCCGGTCCCTTCCGAACCTTTCGACGAAAAGAACAGGCTGAATGCTTTGTCACGTGTCTCGCGATCCATTCCGATCCCGTTATCCTCCACGTCGATCATGACATAGCGTCCGTTCGCGTCGAACTCCATGCTGACGCGGTGATCATTCTTCTTTTTGTCAACACGGCAGGCGTCGATGGAATTCTCGAGGATATTGACCAGAGTCGCCTGCAGCGCTTTCCGGTCCGCCTGGAACTCACCGCATGCCTCATTCGCCTCAAACCGAAGTTCCACACCAGCATCGTCCGCCCTCGACTGCACCACATCCCGCACAGCTTCCACGAAATCTGCCGGATCGATGCTCACATAATCGAGCTCGCGGTCCTTCGCGTAGTAAAGGATGTCCAGCACCATGCTGCGTATACGCGACACGTTACGCAGTACGATTTCCCATCCCTGTTCTATCCGCTTCGTGTTGTCGTTCTGCATGCCGGAATTGACCAGGTACACTCCTCCATCCAAGCCGTTCAGGAGTCCCTTCACGCCATGGGAGATCGAACTGATCAGCAAACCGATGTTCGTCAGTTGCGTTTGCAGTTGACGGATCGGAGTAATGTCGGTGCTGATCTCGATCACGGATTCAATGTTTCCGTCCGGGTCATGCAGCGGTGCGGTCTGCACGAGAACATTGAGCTTGCGGTCGTCACGAGTCGCCACCACCTCTTCATGCACATGCAGTTCGCCATCCTCGAAGGTCTGCTGCACGATGCAGGGCACACACGGTTCAGAGCGGTGTTTGTACAGCTCGTAGCACTTTCCGCCGTACCGCTCCCCGAAGGTGTCGCGATGTAACCGGTTCGCATCGATGACGTTCAGGTCCCGGTCCTGGATCGAAATGAAGCAGGGCACCTCGTCGAACAGCATGCGATACCGGCGTTTGCTTTCCGACAATTGCGATTGCAGACGTTTCAGGTCGGTGATATCCGTGGACATTTCCATCACGGCTTCGATGTTGCCGTCCTCGTCCCGGATCGGAGTGGTGTAGACGATTACCGACACTTCCCGCCCGTCCAGGCAGCGAACTTTCTCTTCGCTCTGATGGCTTTTGCCGTCATAAAAGGTGCGTTCCACCGGGCAGACTTCGCACTTTTCCGGCATGTTCTTGTAAACCTGGTAGCATGCCCGCCCTTCGATATCCCCGAAATGCTCCCGAAAGCGACGATTGGCCGACACCAGCTTAAGATCTTTGTCCTGCACAGAGACATAGCAGGGCATCTCATCGAAATAGGTTTCAAACGGCATGTCGACCATCGTTGAACTCCCGGTTGTATCGCAACCAACGATCCACAGGATGACAGATCCCCGCCCGGGTAAGCCGAACGGGAATCTCAGGCTGTGCAGTTATGACGTTGTGACCGGCTGTGCTTCGTCCCGCTGTGAAAGCTCAAGGATCTTGCGAACGTTCCTGAGCAGGGTCGATTCGTCAACCGGCTTGTCGATGTATCCTTCCGGCGGCGGCACAGAACGGTCATAGATCAACCGTCTCAGCTCCGGTTTGCCGGTGATGATGCAGACCGGTACTGTCCCGGTTTCCTTCTGCGCACGCAGCTGTTCGAAGACCCAGCCGCCGTCTCTGCCCGGCATGTTGATATCGAGGGTGATCAGGTCGGGCGGAGTTTCACGCGCCAGGCGCACCGCCTCTTCACCGTCCGCCGCGGATACGATGTCCGCGCCGTTGTCCTCCAGTACCGTGCTGAAGAAGGTGAGAATGTCCGGCTCATCGTCCACAACGAGGATACGCTTGCCGGCGAGCGAACCGGCCTTCGCGACCACCTTCTCCGCTTCGCGTGTCACCGGCACGGCAACCGGTTTCTCCGGAATCACGAGAGCGTTCGCCACGAGGTTCACCAGTTGCGTGACCTCCATGCCAAGCTCGTAATGCTTGATGCAGTCGCTCAGACCGTCCACGCAGTTATGGCAGGAGGTGACCACGATCTCAGCGCCCGTCGCCTTCAACTGATCGGCTTTCACACGGGCCGATTTCAGTCGCCTCGGAGCATATTCCGACATCGACATTGCTCCGCCCCCGCCGGTGCAACAGTAGTTCTCGGCACGGTTGGGATACATCTCGCGAAAATCCTCGCACACCAGTTGCAACAATTCCCGAGGCTCTTCGAACAGCCCGCAGGATCGAGCGTTGTTGCAGGAATCATGGAAGGTTACCGGACGGCTGTTGCGTGATTTGTCCACCTTGATTCGTCCTTCGCGGATGTAATTCAGCATGGTGATCACGCTGCTTTCCATCTCGAACTCGATATCCTGCTTGGACCAGTTCGGCCCCTCGCAGCGCGTGGAACGGTACCCGTGGCCGCATTCGGAAATCACCAGCTTCTTCCCCTCAAGCTCGCGCACCTTGTCGAACAGCATCCCGGCCACCGAGCCGCCGAGGTCGTCGTCACCTGAGAACAACCCGAAGTTGGTCATGTCCCAGCCTTCGCTCGGCATGGTCCAGTCTTCCCCCGCCAGGTGGAAGATCTTGGCCGCGTCGGCGATCGTGCGGGGATCGTACTTCACCTCGCGTGGATTGATCGAGTAGACGACGTTCGCGCCCTTCTTGTCGATGGGGATGACCGCGGACTCATCCTCCAGCTCCATCTGCATCTCGTCGCTCATCCATTCGATCGTATCGACATAGTCCTCTTTCAGCACACCCATCTGGTTGCCGATCTCCCAACTGTCTTTGCTTACAAGCCAAACTCCTTCAGGCATGACGCCCACCCGGGTCAAAAGTCCGCGCATGATCCGGTTCAAAGTGGCCGTGTCCACACCCATGGGGCAGTTGAAGGTGCAGCGGCGGCAGTTGGTGCAGGTGCCGAAGGCGATGTCCTTGAGCTGCTCGAGGTCCTCGTCGGTGACCGGCGTGCGGGCGCCGACCCACCAGGGCAGGATGCGACCCGTCCAGTCGTGGCGCGCCTTGAAGAT
>WJJA01000110.1 GCA_014729955.1 bacterium | reverse complement strand
TTGCTGACCGGATACTCTTTCCTGTCGAAAAAGAGTTCGACCTCATAATCATTTCGCTGCAGCTGTGCGGCACGAATCTCTTCCTCGATCTCGGGCATGAAGCGGTCGATGTGGGCATACACGGCGATACGACCGTCGTGCAGTTGGATGTAGACCGCTCGACCGTACCCGTAATGGTTCACCTTGGCACGGATCACATAACCGTCGTCGACCGCAAAGCAGGGATGCCCGATGGTCCCCCCGGTGCTGAAGTCCAGGCCGGCATGAAACCTGGACGGACGCAGTTCACCGTATGAAGAGGTAAACATGCGGGTTACATCGATCGGCCATCTCAATCCGGAATCGGTGTGTTTCTCTGTATCAGCAGCATAACCTGTTGATACCCATACAAAAAGAACCGTCAAACAGAGGAAAAGCCCGTCACGGACGGGCTTGTATTTCGATGTTTGTGATGTGCTGGACAATTTACTGACCACCCAAAGCTTCCAGTTTCCTTGTAACACGCTTGTAATGACGGCTTTCCGGATATTCCGCAAGAAAGCGTTTGAAAATCTCGCGGGCTTTTACCGGATCGTTCAGTTTCTCGTAACAGACTCCAAGACGGAAAAAAGCATCTTCCCTCTTGTTGTTGTTTTCAAATATAAACACACGGTCAAATTCAATCACCGCCTGCTCATAGTCCCCCAGACGGTAGTACGCCTCTGCGATCCAATACTGACAGTTGTCCGAAAGATAGCTGGTACGATTTTCCTCGAGCATATCGCGGAAGTGATGGATGGACTGTGTCAGCTTGTCCGCCTTGATCAGAGCAATACCCTCATCGTAGCGATCACGAAATGCATCGGCTCGGACGGGCCGGGCGACCATCAACGTCATGCACATGATCAACCCGATAACCCATATGCTCTGCATGGCTTTGGATGAAGCCGGCACAAGACCCTCTCTGCAACAGGGAATACCATATTGCTGCGTAATGTACACGGCAGGCATTGTAAAAAGCAACGGGGGCACCCGAAAGCGGTCACCCCGTTACATGATCGTACACCTGGTCCGACTGCGTTTGCTATTTCATCAGCAGAATCTTATGAGTGATGCTCTCTTCTTCACCGAATTGGAACCGTGCGAAGTACACACCCGCCGCCAGGGTGTTGGGAGCCGTCCAGGATACCGTGTGACGCCCGCTCTGCAGAGTATTCCAGGAAAGCTGATCGACTTCACGTCCGAGCAGATCGTAGACAGCCATCTGCAGTGGGCCCTCTTTCGGCAGCTGCACCTGCCAGGCCGTGGACGGGTTGAACGGATTCGGATAGGCTCCCCGTACCTGGAATACCTGAGGGATAGTACTCTTTTCATCGGCCCCGACGGACATCACTTCCAGGTCATAATCCACCGTAGCACCGGTCTCCACGCCGAACGGGATCATTTCCACAAAGCCGCCGTAGTCTCCTTCCATCATGCCCGCGGCGTTGAAATGAAGCTCGATCTCCCGGTCTTCCCCGGCAGGCAGCACACCTCGGCGATAGGAAGCATCCATGTACCAGACATCCGTCTCCAGGGTATACACCTTCAAGAAAGCCGCATCGTTACGTGTAACCACTTGCGCGGAAAGCCAGGTGTTTTCATGGCCGAACACACGACGCACCACTTCACCGCCGTTGAGTACATCGTCATCATGCTCGTCGAAGCGAATTTCCTCGGCGATTTCTCCAGTCTCCGTATTCATTTTCGAAACCAGCACACGTGAGGGGTTACCGTCGGACGAGTAGATCTTGAGACGGTACCCATTCCGCTCAAACGGCTCATACCCCAACCCGGTAATACGCAGATTGTTCTCGAATCGAACCTGCTCGACACCCTGCAGATCGATCGCGACGATATCGGAGGTCATGTCCGCGCACCAGAGCCAGTCATTGTCTTTATCATAGGCAATGCCGCGCGCCATCGACATGCCGTCCGGCGAATCGAGGGTCTCGACGATATCTCCGTTCATGTCGATCACATGAATCGACTCACCCTCACTGGTGTACAGCAGGTTGTCCGCCACAGTGAGGTCACGGAATCCGAATCCGCTGCTGCTCGGTTGATCGAACTGGTTCAGCAGGGTGCCGCCGGCGGAGACGACGTAGAAGGAATTCGGGTTGCCGTTTGCCCCCATTCCGGTCAGTACAAAATCACCATTCACGGCCGCAACGCCGAAGAACCGGTCTGTGCCGATCAGATCATACAGATCAATAGAAGTCGTTTCTACCCACCGTTCCACCGGAGCCTGCCCGTCCGGCCTGAGACGCATCCACCATTCGGTGTCGCTGTTTCCTTCGTTGGTAAGCGTAATGTCGGACGTGATCGTGGTGCCGATTTCCATTTCAAGGTCGAGGAAGCTCGGATCAACAGTCAGTTGCGGTTGCACCATCTCGATGGTCAACTCAAGGGTTTCGTTCGCCGGGATTTCGATCTCTTCGGTGTACGTGAGATAGTCCGCATGTTCCACGGTAATCTGATAGGTTCCCACCGGTACATCGTAGAAACCGAACTCACCTGTTGCATCCGTCGTCACCGGTTCGAGTTCAGCAAGTGTGACGACAGCACCCTCAATCGGGCTCTGATCGTTTCCATCCAACACCACGCCTTCGACGTTGCCGAAGACCGGCATTTCGTCAATAAAACCGCGGTCATACAGCACCTGGGCGATGGTTTCGATATGCTCGCCGTCAAACAGATCCTGGTCTGCTTCAAGGACTGCTTCTGCGCCGTCGAGTACGCTTGCCCCCCAGCCGAGATAGAAATGGTGCTGCAACACAATCGCATCCATCACCTCGTAGCCCAGTTCACCGTGCATCTCCCACAACGCGCCGGCCCAGAGAGTGCCGTTGGCATAAATACTGCCGCCGGATACCCAGCTGGAATAGCCCTGCGTGCTGTTGACCACACGCCCGCCCCAAAACGGGTTGTGTCCGTCCCAGTTGAACACCCAGTGGTCGTTGTAGTCACTGATACGTGCGCTGAATGTGGCAGCCCAGTAATCGCTCAAGCCCTCGCCCATATCCGAAGTCTCACCCCCGCTCCAGCTGGGGCTCGCATCGTGCTGTACCGCATGGCCGTACTCATGCCAGATCACGTCTGCATCTTCGGCGTCGTCCACACCGCCTTCACCGAACGCCAGGCGATTCTGAGAGGGGATATAGTGGGAGTTGTCCGACCCGTTCAAACCGTGCGGGTCCGCTTCAATCGGACCGTTCTGGATGTTCGTGAAACCGAGTTCCTGGAACCAGCGCTGGGCGGTATCGATGTGGTAGTAGACATTCACATCTTCGAAACCCTGCTGGGAACGTGTATAGTTGAACGCGTCCGGATCGGCGTTGGTCACCGGGGCAAACGTGGGCGGCTCGAAATCCAGCAGATCCACATAGGGTCCGTCGAGGTGATAGACTCCGCCGCTCTCGGTCAGATCCTGCAACGTCATGGAGACACGTTCGTTGTTCAGCTCTGCGGTGTCGCCGTCGCTGTTGTCCCCGTAGTTGCCGCCATAGGAGGTCCCTGCGGACGTGAGCGGATCGGGATAGAAGACCATACCGGTGCCGTCTTCGTAAACCATCCGATCCACCGCTTCCAGGAAGGTGCCGTCCCCGGCATCCCACAACAACTCCCAGTCGCCCATCGGATCCATCGTCGTGATGGCGACCTTCCAGGCAAGATGGTCCATCCCCTTGTTATCACGATACCCGACCAGTTCCGTGCGCACCTCACCAATCTCGGGTCCCGAGCCGTTCAGCTGCGTACGCGACAGCGAAACCGCTTCCGTCGCGCTGATCGCCGGCGATGTGCCGGGCAGTGTGAAATTCGGGTAGGGGTTGGCGGTGACGAAGGTCACCATACCGTTGTCGTCCATGGAGACCGTAAAACGAGACCTGTACACGGGAATCCCGTCAACGGTATGCTGCAAATGCACATGCCTGCTCCAGGGATTTTCTTTCACCGCGATGGTCTCCAGCCCGGAGACAGCACCGATGCCGCCGAATTCATCGGCGTGCCCGAGCAGGAACTCCCTTGCCGCGTCTTCCGGGTTCAGGGACGATGTCGGGATGTTCAGGCGATACCACGCGTAGGTCACACCGGTTTCCGTAGAAACTCGCTTGTTTCCAATCTTTACAGCGTCCGGCCTCATCAGGGCCTGGTCTGACTGAAGATGGACAGGCTTGTCCGCAGGCGGCTTGGCTGCAAATACCGTGGCGACTACGAACAACATGAGAAGTGTCGCGAAGAGTGCTGCTTTGCGAAAGAACTGCATGGATCTCGGCTCCTGAAAATCGACGAATGAGGCGTACTTTGATTCAGCTCAACGGCTTACCCTCCTCGAGGGAGCAACCGGCTCAGTCTTTAAAAATACGGATATCCTATCTTGGATGCGAAAACACTCGGGAAGTTTTGAGAGAAATCAGGGATTTATGGGATTCGAAGGAAAAGACCGTTCATGGTGCGGGTACGAAATCGCAGACTTCGAATCGCTCCCCCATCCTTTCGAACACTATATTGCACCCCGAGTCGTTCCCTTCAACACACGGATCATCCATGCTGCTGGAGTTTTTTCGTATCGCGCTGGGGAATCTGTGGCGCATGAAATTGCGCTCTTTCTTGACGATGAGCGGGATTGTGATCGGCATTTCCGCGCTGATCACACTGCTCGGTCTCGCGAACGGCTTCCAGACCGCGATTCAGGAACAGTTCGAGCAATACGGCCTGTTCCGCCTGATGCACGTCTTGCCGGGTGAATCAACACAAGACTCTACTCATGTGGAACCGACCGGGGACACCCTCAAGGTCCCTGCAACCCCGTCCGGGTTCGATCCTGCTGTTCTGAACGCGGACGCATTGGACACGCTGCTTCAACTGGAAGGTGTCGACTTCGCTTATCCTCAACGTTCCTTTCGCGGGCTGGTAAAGTGGAGCGGAGGAGAGCACGAGGCGATGATACAGGCCCTGCCGGCGTCGTTCATCGAGCACTTTCCGTCCGATTCCATGCTGATACACGGGGAGTTCTTCCCAACCGACAGAGCTGCCGCTGCGGTACTGAAGCGAAGCTGGATGCAGCATCGAGAGATCGATCCCGATTCGATCATCGGTGATTCCATCGTAGTCGAAGCGACCGGACACGGCGACCTGTTGCGCCTGGTCTTGGAGCAGGAACTGGATCGCATGCCCTTCCCCGACCCGATGAAGAAGGACATGCGGGCTCAATCGGATTTCATACTGTCCATGCTGCCGTCCAACCGTCTCCAGCTTGAGGTTGCCGGCATTACGGGAATGGAGTCGTTTTTCGGTTTCGAACTGGGCAGTGTGTTAATTCCGATTGAACAGGTCGAAGGGCTCGACTTGCTTTCCTTTGACGATCCCGTGGAGCTGCTCTCCTCGATGAGCCGGCCGGCCGGCGGGCGTGACGGTTGGCCTCACATCGTTTTGATCCTGGAAGACATTGCGGACTACGCTCTCGTAAAGCGGTCTCTCGAAGAACTTGGGTTCGGGGTTTTCTCATTCTTTGAACAGCTTGATCAAATCCGCAAGAGTTTTCGTCTTTTCGATGCCCTGCTCGCGACAATGGGGGCACTCGCGCTGCTGATCGCCTCCCTCGGCATTGCCAATACCATGGTGATGTCGATTACCGAACGCACCCGTGAGATTGGTATTTTGAAATCCCTCGGCGGCGAAGAGGGGCATATTCGTCTGCTGTTCCTGGTGGAATCGGCTGCGATCGGACTGTTCGGCTCACTGGGCGGTGTCGCGGTCGGCTGGGTGGTCTGCCGTGTCGGATCTATCATCGGACGGCGATGGATGGAATCGGAAGGCATTCCACTGTTCGACCTATTCCACATGACGCCCCTGCTCACCGGAGGAGCACTTCTGTTCGGCGTGTTCATCAGCGTGCTTGCGGGCTTGTACCCGGCGGCGCGAGCGGCGGGGGTGGAACCGGCCGCGGCCCTGCGCGAACAGTAAACACATCGCCGGTCCGGGGCAGTACGTTTCGCAAGGATGGACATTCGTTCGCAGATGGGTGGCACAAGATCCCATTTGTAGTACAGGATTTCAACGAAGAGTGGGGCAGGCGTCCCTGCCTGCCGAAGCACCAAAAACCGAAGCGAAGCAGTTTTATGGTTTGCCGTCATTGCCGGGTCAACATGCGCGAAGAAAAGCGTTCCTTCCACAAGAAACGAAAATGGGTCTGTCCTGAATGCGGACGTGCCCGAATGCAGACGATTGTCAAGCGACGCAAACGGCGAAATCGCGAAAAACCCTAAACACATGGTTTTTCAAAATCTCTGATTCGCTCCCCCGAACCCTTTCCGGTAAAGGGTTTCGATCCTATATTGCGTTGTTACAGGTGTCTAACTCCAGTTATTCTTTTCGGCTTTCGTTGTTCACTGCCAACCGCTCGAGGTGCATGTATGAGCGATCCCAAGTCCACCGGCAACGGCGCCGGCAGCAGCAAACGTATCAACAGACTTTTGAACAAGGTGATGAGCGAGCTCCGTACGTTTACCGAGGAGCAGGCCCGTCATATCAACGAACTGGCAGCTATCGGGCGGGCGATGTCCGCCGAAAGCGATACCAACGTCATCCTCGAGATGATCCTTTCCAAGGCGCGCGATTTCACCCATGCCGACGGCGGGACCCTCTACCTGGTCAATGATGACCGTGACAAGTTGGACTTCCATGTATTGCACAATGCCACTCTGAACAGCTTCATGGGCGGAACCTCCGGCAATCCTGTAACAATTCCCAGCGTCCCGCTTTATACTGAAGACGGCAAGGCCAATCATCAAAACGTCTCGGCACATGTCGCCGCGACCGGCGAAGTGATTAACATTCCTGATGTGTATGAAGCGGAAGGCTTCAATTTCGAAGGAACGAAGAAGTTCGATGAGTCATTGAAGTACCGCAGCATGTCCATGCTGGTCGTACCTCTCACAGACCATGAGAACGACATTATCGGTGTGCTGCAACTGATCAACGCCCAGGACACACAAACCGAAGAGACCATCCCCTTCTCCGATGAGCTTGTGGATATCACAACCGCGCTTGCAAGCCAGGCGGCGGTGATGCTCACGCAACAGAAGCTCATCAACGATATGAAAGCCCTGTTCGATTCGTTCGTCAAGGCAATTGCGACCGCAATTGACGAGAAATCGAAATACACCGGCGGCCATATCGCCCGTGTCACCGAGCTGACGATGATGATCGCCGAAAAACTCAATGCCGTCCAAGAGGGCCCTTACACCGACATCAAGTTCAATGAAAAGGAGATGGAGGCGTTGCGCCTGGCGGCCTGGCTGCATGACACCGGCAAGATCACCACGCCGGAATATGTGGTTGACAAGGCGAAGAAGCTCGAGACGGTCTATGACCGTGTGGACCTGGTGAAGAGTCGTTGGCACACGTTGAGGTACGCCCGAGAGCTCGAGGCGGAGCGCGAGAAACAGAAATACCTCAGCACCAACGGCAAAGGAGATCCTGAAAAGATACGCGAGATCGAAGAGAAGCTCGAAGCCGACCTGGCGGCATTGCGCGAAGAATTTGAATATGTCGACCGCATCAACTTCGGCGGTGAATTCATGGAGGACGAAAAGATCGCACGCCTCCACGACATCGCCGAGTATACCTATGAGGTGGATGAAGAGGAGTTTTCATTCCTGAACGACAACGAGATCTATAATCTTTCGATCCGCAAGGGGACCCTGACCAACGAAGAGCGCGAAATCATGAACAATCACGCGCTGATGTCCATCAAGATCCTCGAGCAGCTCCCCTGGCCGAAGCATCTCAAGGAGGTGCCCGCGATCGCCGGAGCTCACCATGAGAAGCTGGACGGCACCGGTTACCCCTTCGGTCTGAAAGCGGAGGAAATCAGCCTGCAATCGCGTATCATGGCGGTGGCAGACATCTTCGAAGCGCTCTCGGCGAAGGACCGCCCTTACAAGAAACCGATGCCGTTGAGCCAGGCCATCAAGATCCTGGGATTCATGGTAAAAGACAACCATATCGACGCAGACGTTGTGGACCTGTTCATCTCCAGCGGACTGGTCTTCGACTATGCGGAAAAATACCTCGACAAATCTCAGTTGGACATCGAACGAGAGTCCTTCCTCGCCGAACGTGCCGAGAGCAAAAAGGCCAAAGCCGAAGCGAGTTGACCGCGAAAGCCCGACCCTGTGTACGCCGTGGAGCCTGCCTTCACGGCGTTTTTGTCTCTCTGTTTTGCCCGGTACATTTCATGCTCAAGCACAGCAAGAAGAATCCTCCACCCATTTTCCATATGAACAACATTTTCCTCCTTCTTACTCTTGACACAGAACTCCTGTTCAGCTATCTTTTGTTCACGTGAAATCGTGTTCAGGAGACGGTGCTCGCGAAAAGACCGGGGCGCAGGGATACGTTCAGCTCGGCGCCGTGTGCATGGTTTCATGCGACGACCAGTTATTCCATTCACAACCATACAGGGTTATCCCGAAGGAGGAACCCATGGCGGAAGGATTGACACCACGCCAGGAATCGGTCCTGCGATTGATCGTGCAGGGGATCCAGGAACGCGGCTATCCCCCGACCTTTCGTGAGATCGGTCAACATGAAGGGATCAGTTCCACGAACGGTGTGCGCGGGATTCTCGATGCGCTTGAGAAAAAGGGGTATGTGGAACGGAAACGCTACCAGAGCCGTGCAATTGAACTGACTGACAAGGCGAAACGGTTCCTGTTCGGGGATCGACCGTCGGATGAATCAAGTGTCTACTCCGTGGAGTTGAGCGATGCGATCATGCCGACGAGCCGCATTGTGACCATCCCGGTGATCGGTAATGTCGCCGCCGGTTCTCCGATCCTGGCGGAAGAGAACACCGAGGGACACATCGCAATCGACGCCGATTACGCACCCCGTGGCGAGACCTTCGCGCTTCGCATCCGCGGCGATTCGATGATCGAGGCCGGCATCCACGACGACGACATCGTTTTCTGCCGAGTGCAGGACGATGCCGAACAGGGTGAGATCGTTGTGGCGCTGATCGGCGACGAGGCGACTGCGAAATACTATCACCCCGAACGGGACCGTGTCGTGCTGAAACCAGCCAACCAATACTACGGACCGATTGTAGTGGAACGTGACGCTCCCGGCTTTCGCATTCTTGGCAAGGTGATGGGATTGTACCGTAAATACTGAGTGCCTGATACCGTTGCCGAATCGTCTCCTGCCCGTAGCGGCGGGAGCGGGTGTGGTTGAACGTTTCTACATGCCGGGGTATATTGGGACAAGCCTTCGATCCAGGATCGAAGAGGATACTGTTTACATTCCGGCAACGGAGGAAGGCATGATTCCGGTTGAGGTAACCGGTATTTCGATCAGCCCGCCCTACCAGGGGTATGTCGTAATTCTGAAGGAAAAAGAGGGTGACCAGTGGCTGCCGATTTTCATCGGAGCGACAGAAGCCCACACCATCAGTCTTCTATTGCAGGGCCTGAAGTACGTCCGGCCTCTTACATACGACATGTTTCACCAATTGCTCGAGGCATCCGAGTCCAAGGTCGAAAAGATCGAAGTGACGGAGTTGAAGGAGAACACGTTTTACGCCCTGGTGCATCTGCAGACCCCCAATGACACCAAGATGATCGACGCACGTCCCAGCGATGCGATTGCCCTCGCTCTGAAAACCGGTGCACCGATATTTGTCGCACCGGATGTGTTTACCGAAGCCGGGATGCGCGGCGAAGTCGCCGAAACCGAGCCGGTGCAGATGGAGGATCGTCTCGAGGAACTCAATCGTCAGATGAAGGAAGCGGTCGAGCAGGAAGCGTATGAAGAAGCCGCACGATTGCGTGACGAGATCAATGAGTTGCAGCAGACTTTCAAGCACGGCGGAGTGCGCGGCGGTGAAAGCGGTATGGCACCGGAAATCGACATCGAGAAAGAGTTCAACATTGAAGTTGATCAGGAAGACAAAGAAGACGAGATGGTAGAGTTCGAACTCGATGAGGACGAAGACGACGAGCCTGACGACGACTACGATGACGATGAAGACTATGAGGACGACGAGGACGACGATGACGACGATTATGATGAAGACGAATATGAGGATGACGACGACGAGGATGATGAGGACAACGACGAAGACAACGATGACGATGAACAGAAGCCGTTCTGAGCAGTCGTTTCATCATCTTCCGATCTGTGCATAAAACTGCCTGTTACGAAGACGCCCGACCTGACAGATCGGGCGTCTTCGTTTCTACCGCCGCATACCAATTTTGACACATGGGATGAACTGAATCACACGAGCCGGAGGAAGGCAGCATTGTCCTCGCGCACCCTCCGCACCGCTTCAAAATCACGCCAACACCTTGCCTCCCTCCTGCATCGGGATCGTACTTTCCATGATCAGGCACGAAGTGCCGGCTGCAAATCGATACGACAGGACGAAACCACTCATGAACCCGATACGGATTACGATCAACGGTATTGAGCTGCACGGTGAGCTGAACGACAGCGAAACCGCCAAAGCAGTACTCAAGGCGATGCCGTTGCGCTTCACCGGGCATTACTGGGGCGAGGAGATCTACGGAACTATACCGGTGAAGCTTGACGAAGCGCCCGACGCGGTGGAGGTTGTCGAAGAAATCGGAACTCTGGCCTACTGGCCGGTCGGCAATGCGATTTGCCTCTTCTGGGGGCCGACGCCGGTGTCACGCAGCGATGAGATGCGTGCCGCGAGCAAGGTGAATGTGATCGGCAAAGTGACCGCCAACCTCGAACGCTTCCTGTCCGAGAAACCCGACCCGCCGCGGATTGTGGTGGAACAACTGTAGGAAAACACAGTGCAGCATTTCGGCTACTACATATTCGATCTGGACGGCACCCTCACCGATTCCAGCTTCGCCATCGGCAACGGCGTCGTGCGAGCACTGGAACAGATGGGAATCGCAGGGGTTCCGCTCGAAGATGTGCGCCGTTGGATCGGACGACCGTTATCAGACATCTGGACAGGATACGCCGAAGAACGCGGGATGAGATTCAACTTCTCCGAAGCGTACCTGATGGAATTAGCCGGGCACTACAGGCAGGGGCATGATGAGCACTTTCCGGCCGGTGTTGTGATCTACCCGGGAGTCGTCGAAACCCTTCAGGCCCTTCGAACCAGCGGCGCCGGACTCGCAGTTGCCACCACCAAATGGGAGGAGGCGGCAAAGTGGGTCACCGACGGCGTAGGGTTGACCAGCCTTGTCGATGCGGTTTGCGGCACCGATCCCGGGAAGCCGGTAAAGCCGGATCCATACGTGATTGAATATGCGATCGAGAGGATCAGCGCCGATCCCGCACGTACCGCCGTCATCGGCGATACGGCGGATGATGTCGCGGCCGGGCACGCCGCCGGGTGCACAACCATCGCAGTAGACTACGGATTCGGCGATCTCGATTTGATTGAACAAGCCGGACCGGATGCCGTGATCAGCGAGCTGCGCGAATTGATTGCCCACGACTGAATCCGGGAGTCCGACGGCAATACACAGATCGGTTCATTTCACTGGAAACCTACTTCTCCCATTCCAGGGTGGTCCCGGGATCCCATGCTTCACCCAGCTTGTCGCTGACACGCCAGTAGGCAGCATCGTTGATGTTGAACAGCAAGGGATCAACACGGCTGAGGTCAACCTCACCGTTGGTCAGGAAGGCATCGTCGGTCCACGCTTCCACGATTTCACCCATGAAGACGTAGCGATTGTTCAGCTCGATGGTCTCTGTCAGTTTGCATTCCAGGTTCACCGGGCATTTCTCGATCATCGGCGTGTTTTCGAGTGTACCGTGAAACACCTCGAACAATTCGCTTTTATCGTAATTGGCGCCTGATTTCATGCCTGTGAAATCCACTTTGCGCACCATCGGAACCGAGGGGATGTTGAGACTGAACTCCTTGTCGTCAAGAATGGACGCAGCGGTGGCATGCCCCCTGTGCACTCCGATGGAGACGGTTTTGCGGTCATGACTGCCCACGTACGCCACGGGGGCGAAATTGGCGCGGCCGTCGATCATGGTACCCACCAGTACCACAGGCATCGGGAACAACAGGTTTCTACCGCCGAGCTTGTTCTTCGCCATACCTCTATCCTTTCATGATGGTGTTCCTGAAAACGACCCGGTACACGGATGACTCTCGAGCACTGAACCGCTGAAAAAAATGGAGCCGGGCAGCCTTGAAAGCAAGGGTGTTCATACGTCTGCAACGAGCCCCTGAGATGGGGTATGTGAAGAGATGACGGCGCTCACGTCTATCCCGCTCCCGCCCTTGTATACTTGTCGGCGATTGCCCACCCGCCGTTCAGTTCCAGGGATACGTGCAGAGAACCAATAGTGAAGGAGCAGGTCGATGGCATCGAAGAGCAGATCGAACGGACACAGCCGGAGGAGCAGCAAAGCCAAATCGAAAACCGGGCTCGTAAGTCGACGCGATGTGCGGAAATTCCTGTTGCTGGTTCTCGTCGTCATCGTTGTAATGACGGTGCTGCCTTACACCTTCATGAAAGCACGCCCGATGGTATATACCGCTCTGGGTAAACCTGTACCGTCTCCCGACACCACGTCCATCGTATACAAAATGTATCACACCGACCTGCGCGGGGAGCTGGATCGTCGAGTCGATACCCTGAAGGCTATAAGCGCAAAGGGTATTGACCTGACAGACGAACAGAAGAAGATGATTGAGGAATACCAGATCGTGCAGGGAGAAGTCTCGTCTTTTACTCAGTGGCTGTTCGCAAAAAACACCGTGTATGAACTGATCCGTGACATCCTGCTGTCAATGTTCTTCTATTTCATGGGAGTGTTGCAGGGTAAAGCACGCAGCAGCGCGGCCGCGGCGAAGACCTGATGAAACCGGAGTAAAAAAATCCGAATACGGAGGGGCGTCAAACTGGTGCGTCACCAGCACTTTTTGCAAACATATATCCCGACCGATTCGTACCGTATAAGATCCCTGTTAAGTGTCGGGTTACACCCCGCTGACGCGGACCAGGGCCCGACACAGCATGACGCCGGGTCTTGCTCACGATTGTATCGTGCGTATGACCTGACGGCTGAACGAGTCTGCTGGATCTACATCAGCAATAGTGGACCGGAAAAGAAGAAATAACCCATGACGCAGAACGTCATGGGCTAACCCGAACAAAACACCATGGAAGTGTGTCCGGTGGGACGGATGATTCGTTTGATTCGGGCTCTTCACCCTTGGAGATCGCATCCGGCCTAAGCCGATTTCATCGGTGAGGACGCGCGCCGCGAAACACTGTCCTCCGTATGATTCATCTAATACCTGTAGAGAGAGTACTCATGCTTTCACTCTGACGCATTAGGGGGCTCTCCCTGCAATTTGGGGGGTACCCCCACGAATTCAGAAATTACCTATAATTACGATTGCTTGTTTGCAATAAATATATCCTCTGCTATGTTTTCGGGTTTCATCATGACATGTCATTTAACCGCATAAAATAATGTTTATTGAAAACTTAACATCACTCTTGATCGTCGCACACAGAAACCTCACCCCCTAGTTCCTCACACGGATCAAATCGTGATCCCCCCTGCCGACCAAAGACACACATTCCCTTGCTGAAACGAGGAGAGGGTCCTTTTTCCCTGTTTCCCTCGGTTTGATTGCTTCATGACTCGGCTCCGACTTGACTGCTTGCGGGAACCTCCTTTATTCTCTCACGTTACAAGCTGCAAAACGAGGATGTTCGATTGCGACTGCTATATATCAGCGACTTGCACTATTCACTGGGTCCGCAGGAACCGATGCGTCCGGAACTGAGGAAGTATCTCAGCTGGGCGCAGTCCATGGGTGAAACCTTTGCGGAACGGCTGGAGGGGCGTCTGCGCGAAGAGGCGGAGGCGATTCAACACCTGACGCGTTCCTGGATCCGAAATTACGGCGACAGCTACGACCTTGTGATCAACGGCGGCGACAATGCCCTGCCGCTTCACCGGCATGAGGATCGAATGGCAGCCGCAGAGACGGTCTGGCGCGATCAACTGTCTCAGTTTGGCGAGCGTCACTTTATCGCTCTGAGTGGCAATCATGAGCTGGGACACGGCTACAATCCCGACCCGGAGAGCTACCGTGATCTCCTGCTCCTGCGCAAACGTCTTTTCGACCGCCCTGTGAACCTCGTCGGCTATGGTCTCGAAACTCATGAAGAGGTCCAGCTGCTTTCTGTCGATTCGGAGTTGATTCACCTCGCCGAGCGTTTTCCGGACAACCCCCTCTTCGCGGCTCATATCGGTGAAATGAAGGCGGTGACGGAAACCGCACTTCGGCACCCGGGCACTACGCTGCTGGTTACGCATAACACCACACGTGTGCAGTTCTGGCTGCGTCGGAATGAGATGTGGCAGCCGTTTGCGGAGAACGGCCGACGTCTAGTGTTGATCGGCGGACACTATCATGTACCGCGTTTCAGCAAAACTCAGCGCGGGATGGAAATCCACTGGGCAGGCGGCGGCAGCTACCCGGAGCCGTTGTTGCGTTTTATGACACGAGTTCCTTTCACCGGCCTGCTTAACCACGGCGCCGGTGCGGTAGAAGCTGTGCTGCAGAATGGAAATCTGGACCTACACCACATGCCCTTTAAAGGGGTCATTCTTCCTTTGTCGGACACAGAAGCCGCATAAGACCCCTTCGAACAACACACCTACCCCGGTCGCAGGATTGGGTCATGCAACCCGATCCCGAAGGAGTGCACACTTGCGGCGATACGGGGTGTTTCCCGTCACAAAATCACCTATTTTATACCTGCAGGATCGCTCTGTGCTCAGAGCGTCCATGATTCGTTTCAGACGCCGGGAAAGAAGCCATGCGTGCCCTCTCCGGATTCGCACCGCCCGCAGCCGGATTTTTGCTCGTTCTGTTCACAGCTGCCGCGGTGTTCTTGTGTCCATCGGATGTACAGGCCTCGCGCCCCCTCGTACACCAGATCGAGGTGGTCGCACCGATACACCCGGTCTCAATGAAGTACATCGAGGAGGCGATCGAGCGTGCGGACCGCGAAAATGCGGGAGCTTTGCTGATCCGTCTCGATACGCCGGGCGGACTGGTGGAGTCGATGCGCGGTATCACCAAAGCGATGCTCAACGCTGACGTGCCGATCATTGTCTATGTCGCCCCGGACGGTGCCCGTGCCGGTTCCGCGGGCGTGTTCATCACCATGGCCGCACATGTCGCTGCGATGGCACCGAGCACGAACATCGGCGCGGCCACTCCTGTCGGCATCGGTGGAGAGTCCCCCGCCGGCAGCGACACAACCGAAGGTTCACGGTCCGATTCGGAAGCGATGAGAAAGAAGGTGACCAACGATGCGGTCGCCCAGGCACGTGCCATCGCCGAGAAACGGGGCCGAAACATGGAGTGGGCCGAAGAAGCGGTGCGGGAAGCTGTATCGGTCACCGCCAATGAAGCGCTTGAATTGAACGTGATCGACTATGTCGCGCAGGATGTGGATGAACTGTTGGCTCTTGCCGACGGGGACACTGTAACGGTGGTTTCCGGCGAGGTAGTGCTTTCGCTTCAGAATGCCGAGATCGAGAGTTTCGACATGAGTTGGCGTGACGAATTCATGTTCTTCCTCGCCGATCCCAATATTGCCTATGTCCTGATGATGCTGGGGTTCTACGGCCTGATCTTTGAGCTTTACAACCCGGGGGCGGTCATACCCGGCGTGATTGGCGTCATCAGTCTCATCCTGGCCTTTTTTGCATTTCAGACCTTGCCCGTGAACCTCGCCGGCATCTTGCTGATCCTTGTCGGCATCGCGATGTTTATCCTGGAGGTGAAAGTGACCAGCTTCGGCTTCCTGACCCTGGGAGGGGTGGTCGGCGTGGCGTTCGGGTCGATCATGCTGTTCGATACGGAAATCCCGGCGCTACAGGTATCCTGGACAGTGATCGTGCCGACCCTGATCGCCACGGTGCTCTTTTTCGCCTTCGCGATTACCCTCGCCATACGTGCCCAGAAAAACAAGGTCGCCACCGGCACCGAAGGTATGATCGGCGAAGAAGGTGTCACAGTTGGTGAACTGAACCCGGACGG
>WJJA01000109.1 GCA_014729955.1 bacterium | reverse complement strand
GACTCTTCCCGGTTCTGGTCGGGAATCAGGTCGCACAGGCGTTTCCGCAGCAGTTCCAGCCTTGTATAGCCCGTGATCTCCTGGAACCGGCCGGCGGTGAACGTGTAGCGGCCCTCATTGTCCATTTCCCAGATCCAGTCGGCGGAGCTGAGCGCCACATCACGGAACCGCTGCCGGGATTCCCGCAGCTCCTGCTCTGATTTTTCACGAATGGAGATTTCCACCTCCAGCCGTTTGTTCAGCAGTTGCAGGTTCCGGTTGGTACGTTCCATCTCTTTTTGCGCCCGGACCCGTCCGCGGAAGCGTCCATACACCACTACTCCCAGCAAAACGACCAGCGCACCCCCGCCTGCCATCATGGAACGCATCAGAGTGTTACGATCCCGCATCCAACGCAGCTCGCCCTCCACACGCTCGGTCGCATACTTCACACGCATGTCCGAAATCCGGTCGTTCTGCGCTTCATTAAAGAGGGAATCATGCAGTTCGGTATAATGCCTCAGGTAGGTAAAGGCCCGGGCAGGGTCGTTTCGTTCATCGTAGATCTGAGCAAGGTTGTAATAGCAATGCTCCACGGCGCGTCTTGCGCCGGATTCGCGAGCAATCTCAAGCGCTTCCAGCTGCAGTTCAAGGGCACGGTCCGACTGCCCCCGTATCATGTGAATCCCGGCGATATTCGACATCGTGATTGCAATTCCGTGCGTGACATTGCGTTCTTTCATCACTTCCAGGTCGCGCTGATAATAGACCAGCGCTGAATCATACTGCTCAAGCTGGTTATAGATAAACCCGATGTCATGAAGTACAAAACCCATGCTGTACTTGTCATCCGACGCTTCAGAAAGGCGTAGCGCTTCCATGTGCAATCGCAGCGATTCTTCAGGATTACCCGTAAACCACGCGATGTTTCCCATCTCATTGACCGCGCTGATCAGGTTGGCGGTATCCCCCGTACGTCTCGCGGTCTCGGCCGCCTGCTCGAAGAATTGTTGCGATTCGTCGTATTCCTCGCGATGGCGGTACACAAATCCGCATCCGACCAGGGCGGACGCGGTCAAATCCTGCAGATCACGCTTTTGTGCGATCTCCATAGCCCGGAGATAATAGTTCAGAGCACCTTCGTAGTCGGCAAAGATGAAATTGTACACATGCCCGATTTTGGAAAGGGTTTGAATTTGCAGCCTGTACTTCTGCTCATGGTCGAACGAGGAGGGCAGCTCTTCGAGGGTCTGCAGGATGGTTGTGAAATGATCCAGCGCGTCCGCGCTGCGGTTTTCACGATAGGCGACGGATCCCAGGATCAAGCGAGCTCTCATGAGTAGAGAAGGATCCCGAGTGCATTCCGAAAGCCCCAGCGCTTTCGCTGCATACCGTTCCGCTGACGTCGGCTCAACGTCCAGGTTGCGCTCAGCCTCTTGCAGCAGGTACTCCGGGTTGGAAAGGGAATCGATCTCTAGCGAGTCGGCGGTGCAGACATTGGCGAACAGTGCAATTCCAACTAAGACCCGTAAATAGCGGGCTGTGGTAATGCGCATAACTCCTCACGCACAAAAGATCATAGCCTCATTTCCCGAGAAGATAAGCAAGGAAGGTGTGAATATCCAGAAGAAGTGCGCTGGATCACATGCAGACTGGTCCGGGCACAAGAAGAGCGATATAACTATTTTGGAGTTGTTTGGGAGGGGATGAAAGAACGAGCGGGCCCGACCTGACTGCGCCGGACCCACTCAGGCATCAGGGAGGATCATCGTTAGTTGCCAAGGCCTGGATGGCTGAAGACCATATCCATGCCGTTCGCGCCGGTCGCCTGGCTGTGACAGGATGCACAGTTGGTCATGACGTCATCGCCGCCTCGGTTGACAAGCTCACCATTTTGCGGGTTCATCATGAACCATTCCCATTCGTTCATGGAATTCTTCACCATTGCGGTAAAACCGCCTGCTTCCGGGTATTCACGGTTCCCCTGGCCATCCAGTTTGCTGAGGCGCTTCAGCAGAACCGTCCCTACCGGGAACAAACCGTCTTTGGCGACACCGCCCGCCTGGCGACGGAACACTTCACGGGAATACTCAGTGTCGTCCCCGTGCGCACCGGAGAGGAATTCATCCGTACCATAGGTGCTGTCCACACGTTCCCAGTTCATGGCACCGTCCGCGAAGAAATCCACCTCTCCGCCGCTCTCGAGCATGTAACTCGCAGGATGTTCAAACACGTAATCATCCGTCGCCTGCGCATGGCAGGAATTGCATGCCCCGTCCATCAGGTCGCCGCCGCGCGCCTCAATCGAGGAACCGTCACCGCTGAGAAGAAACCACTCCCAGCCGCCGTGGTCGGGGTTGTAATCGCCACCGCGTTTCACCATCCCCATCAAGGCGCCGTTGCTGCCCCAATCCGGCTCCTGGTTTGAATCAAACTCGTGGACCTCCTTTACAAAAATGCTGCCTTCCGCCCATTCTCCCCCGGACATCGAGGCATCGGAACTCATGAACACATCTCGCACATAGGCCTCATTCGCCCCTGCATGAGCGGTCCCCAACGTGGACATGTTCACCGGGTAGGCCACATAATCCACACGTTCCCAGCTGTCGTAGCCGCTGAAATCATCAATGGTTGCTTCGTAACCCATGTCCTCTTCGTCATCATCATCGCCGCAACCTGCAACGAATCCAAAGACAAGCACAGGAATAAGCAACAGCCCAACTGCTCTGAACCAGTCCCTCACAACTACCTCCTCCAAGTTTTCCCGGCTCCGAAACCGTGCCGTATCCTTTTTTGGATACAGGAAACACTCACCATCACAAGATCAATCGATCCAAATCGAAGTTCAATACATACTAACTTTTATTTGGATTTGTCTCCAGGGGAGGCGCAACTTGTATTCAACTAATAATTAAAACTTTAGTACGACCTTCGTAGCGGAATAGCAGTTAGGATTTCCTTACTTC
>WJJA01000108.1 GCA_014729955.1 bacterium | reverse complement strand
GCCTGGATCTCGTTGCCGTGAATGGCGCCGTCCACGTAAATTCCCGGCTTCTCCAGGTCGTCGCCGGTGGCGGGGTTGTTAACCGTCAGCAGCCAAATGTCACGCCCCTCTTCGCTGGTACCGATGGAGCGCAGCTCGGTGAAGCGGGGGAAGGCATCCGTGAGCCGGCGCAGGGCATCCTCAACCTCCGCACCGTTGTAATACCGATCCCAGCGCAGGTTGACCTTGTAGTCGTCGGCCCAAGATGGCGCCGCGAGCAGACCGGCGAGCATGAGGGGAAGCAGCAGCCGTTTCATCGCGCACCTCCTTCGAGCCTGATCGTACGAGAGACCGTGCCGACCGCCGGGCTCCCGGCGGTGATGGTAACCCCGGAGCCTCGTCTCCCTGCGATCACCCACCGCACCCGTTCGCTGCCTCCGCCGCCTTCCAGCAGCCCGATCACCATGCGCGCACGGCCTTCCAGTAGCTGCTCCGCTTTGATTCCATCCAGGGTTGCGGCAATCGGAACCGGACGTTCTGTGCGTACACCGTGGTGGGCGGGGTAGGGCAGGACGCCCGCGTTACAGAACCAGGCATCCAGTTCGTACACCCCGTCGGCGCGTTTCGTTACGGCGGTGCTGTCGATCTCGAGGCGGGGTCGTGCATCCGCGAGTGCGAGCAGGAACGGCAGTTGAGCTCCGAGGAGAGCGTCGATCTCCTCCTCGCGCGGCATCAGGCCGGCGCGCGGGCGTTTGCCGCCGATTTCGACCGGCCCCAGGGTCGGGTGATCGAACGGCGTCCACTCGAGCCACGATTCCGGGTCGTAGGCGAGCAGCGCGTCATGTTCTTCGTTGCGTCGGTCATCCTCGACCTCTTCGTCTTCCTCATCCATAGAGTCCGAAGCCGAGTCCGGTGCAGCGGTCGTGTCGGTATCGGCGCTGTCGGTTTTCGTGTCCTCCCGCAGGGGCGGGGTCCAGAAGTCGAGCGCGAAGGCGGGGACGCCGTACTGGTAGTACGCCCATTCCTCCACCGATCCGGCGGGGGAGGGGGGTGAATCCAACCGTTTGCCCGCGACGCCGGCGCTGTCGAGGAATGCCATATAACGCTCGCTGAGGGCTGTCTGGTAGGCGAGGTCGCCGGGATGCGGTTCCGTCGCGGCATCCTCGCTCAACCATCCCAGCAGCTTCGAAGGTGTCAACGCGGGGCGGTCAAGCGCGTCACGCACCAGCGGCAGCATATCGCCGACCGTCATCTTGCTGCCCCGTTCCAGTCCCGTGCGACGCGCCAGCCAGCCCGGCACGCCGAAGGATTGCTCGAGGATGTCCGCCTCCCGGTCGCTGTCCGGCACATCACGCAGGGTGTTGGTGCGCCCGAGCACGAGGACCATCGCAATTGACGGCCGTGCAAAGGTAAACCGCATCAGCTCGCGCGATTCCACCTCGCTGCCGGACCACAATCCCATATGATCCGTATGCATTTGCCAACGGTGCGGGAAATTATGCCCTGGATTGACCCCGCCGGTGCCGTCCTCGTTGTACTGTCCGTCGCCGTCGTTGTCCAGCCCTTCGGTGAAGAGACGGTACCTCACGCGGTCGCCCTTCGTAGGATCCGCTTTCACCATGTACGGACGGTCGGGCAGAGCGGCATATTCCCCCTCCAGGTGACGTTGACGCATCAGCGTGACCATGCCGTCGCCGTTCAGGTCGTCGGGACCGTCCTCGTCGGTCGCACGGTCGACATCATCGTTGAACGGCCGTTCGTTGCGGAAATCGTTGTCCTGCGTGTCGCCGAAAAGGGAAGCGTAACCGTCCGGGTTGCCGCAGGGGTAGATGTACCAGGTCAGTTCGTCGGTGACCTTCTCCCACGGCCCCGCCAGGCTGTCCGCCAGCGCCAGGGCGGCTTCGGACGCAAGCGGCGCATCGCCGGTCATGTTCGCGACTACCAGTATGCCCGGCACCTCATCGCCTTTTGCACCGATCTCCAGCAGCGCAAGCGTACGACCGCCGGGCGTTTCGCCGAGAGCATGCAACGTCGCACGGTCGGTACGGTTCGCAATTGTCTTCAGGCCGATCTCTGCCTGTTCCGGCGACCTGAATGCGGCAACGCCGGCCGAGACACTTGACAGCAACAGCAGCGCGATCACAGAGAGGAAAGCAGCAGATTTGAGTCGACGTTTCATGGAAGCTCCTGCAGGTCGCGATGCGGCCACCGAGCCGGGTATCGCGACGGGTTGGGGGTATGACAGGAAAAAGATAGGCGATGAAACCGGCCAAGTCACGCTCCGGGGGAGGTTTGCATGATGGTGTGTGTGTGGGTCATGCATCAAAAAAAGAGCCCCGGTTGATCACCGGGGCGAACGCAGCGGAGAGGGTGGGATTCGAACCCACGGTACGGGGTCACCGCACACTCGCTTTCGAGGCGAGCGCCTTCAACCACTCGGCCACCTCTCCGTATGGTTTGCGACACGGCAATATAAGGGTTTTGCATCCCATCTTCAATTGAAGGAACAGCTGGATTCTTGCTTAGAGCATCAGGCCCGAAGTCAGGGGTCCACTGCCTTGTCACACCACTCAATCGCCTGCTGGATGATGATCTGCAGAACCGCCCGGACAGCGCCGCTCAGTATTTCTTCATGTCCGAACTCCCGGGCGGAGACGGTCAGCAGATCCGCTCGAGGTTCCTGTCCGTATAAAGACAAAGACAGTGAAAGCAAATCAAGGGGTGACAGCGAATGCCCCATGCCGAGCGGGCGGCCGGGGGTTGCGTCGGATGGATCGGGCGCGGGGAGGGGGAGCAGGCGGATGTCGCCGGGTTCACCCTCGCTCGATGCATCGATGAAGAGGACACGGCCTGCCTCGGCAAGGTCCGCCGCCAGTTCGGGTGTGAGCTGGTGGACGGACAGAACCTGCACATGCTCACGGTCGGCAAGGCGCTGCTGCAGTGTCTCCGCGACGATACGGCCGACGCCGTCGTCTCCGCGCAGGGTGTTGCCGTAGCCGATGATCAGGGCGCGTGCCATGGGGGACCGTCCCCGGTCGTTTGTTGGTGTCCGCTGGGATTGATGGGTCGGCTTAGCCCGAATATTTCATGAATGAAGATAACATTCTTTTCTAAATACTATATTAACAAAAAGATAATGTCACGCTGTACAGGT
This sequence comes from bacterium, assembly GCA_014729955.1. GTDB lineage: Bacteria > Electryoneota > Electryoneia > Electryoneales > Electryoneaceae > WJJA01. Next base: position 57 of record WJJA01000108.1, on the reverse strand, counting down.
TTTCTCTGACACAGATTGTGTCCAGGCCAATCTCATCTATTCATTCCCCCTTCGGGC
>WJJA01000107.1 GCA_014729955.1 bacterium | reverse complement strand
GCCCGAAGGGTTACAAACACGAAAAAGCGGAGTTCGTCCGTAAAGCGGACGAACCCGCCTGTACACTGCGCAAAAAAGGTAGGTATCGATGCACGGCCACCGCCGTAACTACTTAATTTCCACGTTGCCGCCGACTTCCTCGATCTTGCTCTTGATCTCCTCGGCTTCTTCCTTGGCAACCCCCTCCTTGACCGGCTTCGGTGCGCCGTCAACGAGTTCCTTCGCTTCCTTCAGACCCAGACCGGTAATCTGACGCACAACCTTGATCACCTGGATCTTCTTGTCCCCGGCGCCGGCCAGGATGACATCAAACTCAGTCTGCTCTTCTTCTTCGGCTGCCGCTTCCGCGCCGCCGCCGGCCGCCGGCATCGCACCCGCCGCCATCATCGGCGCCGCTGCGCTCACGCCGAACTCTTCCTCGAGCGCCTTCTTGAGCTCCACAAGCTCAAGCACCTTCATGTTCTTAATGGTGTCGATAAGTTCCTGCACCGTAAACCTCCGTCTTTCTATCGCCCCCGTTGTTCTACGTCCAGGGGCCGGCGTACATGCCGTGTTCTCTTGTTCAACATCTCTATGGCGCCGCACCGCGCTACCACACGGCTGACCGGCTATGCAAAAAGATTAGGATGTGGCTGTTCTCAGGCCGTGCGTGCTTACGATTCGCCGGCGGCTTTCTTCTGCTCGATGATGGCGTCGATCACGCCGACAAATTCGCGCACGATCTCGTTCAGGACTCCCACGAAACCGGACAACGGGCTCACCATGCCTCCGATCACCATCGCGTGCAGATGCTCCAGCGGAGGCAGATCCTTCAGCTGCTCGACCTGGTCGGAATCGTAGAAATCGCCGTCGATCAAACCGCCGATAAAGGACGGTTTCTTCAGCTTGTTGCTCTTCGCAAAATCAACGATCAGCTTGATCGGACGTACCGGGTCGTCGTAACTGAACGCCAGCGCCATCGGACCACGCAACAGGCCGTCTTCCACCGATTCGATCCCCTGCGCCTGCAGGGCGAAACGAGTCAGGGTGTTCTTCGCCACGAGGTATTCCACCTCGCCCGCCTTGTAGAACTCGCTACGCAGCTGGTTCATCTGCGCGACATTCAGGCCGCTGTAATCGGTGAAGAAAATGCCTTCCGCGCGTCCGATTTTCTCTTCGAGAATGGCGACCCTTTTTTTCTTCTCCGGTGCCGCTTTGACTTCGAAATCCATGCTTTCACTCCTGCCCGCATCGGGCGGGTCGGTATCTCCGGGAAACGTGCAGATCGTTCGACAGCTCGGCTTTATTCCGCACGAGCCCGGAAAGAGAATCCTGTACGGATTCCCGAGCGATTGTCGTTTACTTCAAGGCGTTCATCGTCGCCGCGCGATCCAGCTTCAAACCCGGGCTCATCGTCGAGGACACCGTGATCTTGCGAACGTAAGTTCCCTTGGACGATGCGGGCTTCAGGCGGCTGATCGTGCGCATGAACTCGAGGATGTTATCCTTGAGCTGTTCTTCGCTGAACGACCGTTTGCCCACGCCGACGTGCACGATGCCGTAACGGTCGACTCGAAAGTCGATACGACCGGCTTTGACTTCCTTCACCGCTTCGCCGACGTCCATGGTTACCGTACCCGCCTTCGGGTTCGGCATCAGGCCGCGGGGGCCGAGCGCACGGCCCAGCTTACCGACGTCCTTCATGGCGTCCGGTGTAGCGATACAGACATCGAACTCGAACCAGCCTTCGTTCTGAATCTTGTCGATGTACTCCTGGTAGCCCACATGGTCCGCACCGGCTTCGCGCGCTTCCACCTGCTTTTCGCCCGGAGTCAGGACCAGCACACGGATCTCTTTGCCGGTGCCGTGGGGCAATGTCACCGTCCCGCGAACCATCTGGTCCGCTTTCCGAGGATCGACGCCGAGGTTGACCGTCAGCTCAACCGTCTCGTCGAATTTCGCCTTCGGCAGCGTCTTCAGAAGCTGCAAGGCTTCCTCGAGCTGGTAATTGCGGAGGCGATCCACCTGCGTGCTCGCTTCCTTCCAGCGTCGACTGCGTTTCATGTTGTACCCTCTTCCACGGTCACACCCATCGACCGAGCCGTACCCGCGATGATCTTCATCGCCGCCTCGATGCTGTGGGCATTCAAGTCTTCCATCTTCTTTTCCGCGATCTTGCGAACCTGCTCCTTGCTCAAGCGCGCCACTTTCACCATGTGCGGTTCACCGGAACCGCTCTCGATCCTGGCTTCTTTCTTGATCAGGTAGCTGGCCGGCGGAGTCTTCGTGATGAAGGTGAAGGAACGATCGGTGTAGACCGTCACCTCAACCGGGGTCAACTCGCCCATCTTCTCCTGGGTGCGCGCGTTGAACTGTTTCACGAACTCCATCAGGTTCACGCCCTTCGGACCGAGCGCCGTACCCACCGGAGGAGCGGGGGATGCCTGACCCGCCGGAATCACAAGTTTCGCTACACTATCAACCTTCTTGGCCATCGTCGCCTCACGATTCGCTGAAGTCGGTGCTGACCTGCAGGAAATCCACTTCGACCGGCGTTTCGCGGCCGAAAATCGAAACCAGCACCTTCAGCTTTCGCTTCTCTTCGTTAATCTCTTTTATCGTCCCCTGGAAATCCTTGAAGGGGCCGTCAATAATCTTCACCTTGTCGTCCACCATGAAGGGCACTTCCATCATGGTCTGGCCCGCGGTCTCTTCCACACGGCCCAGGATGCGATCCACCTCCTGGGGCTGCAAAGGCTGCGGATCCGTGCCGGTGCCGCCGATAAAGCTGATTACACCCGGGGTGTTTGAAATCAGATGCTTCGTCTCTTTCGTCAGCTCCATCTCCACCAGCAGATAGCCCGGGAAGAAATTGCGTTTTTTCGTGCGTTTCCGGCCGTCACGCATCTCGACCACCTCCTCGGAGGGGATCAGGATGCGACCGATCAATTCCGAGTACCCCAAGCGCTCCGCTTCACGCTCGATATACTCCTTGACACGGCCTTCCTGGCTGGTGAACACATGTAAAACGTAAAATTCCATGGGGAAATCGCGATCTTAAATGATAAAGTTGATTAAACGGGACACGATCTGATCGATGAAGAAAATGAACAACGCGATCATCGCCGATAACATCAACGCAATACCCGTGGATTCCATCACCTGCTCACGGGAAGGCCAGGTCACCTTGCTCATCTCGTGACGCACTTCGGAAATGTAGTTGAAAAGCTTCTTCATGATCGTCCTACCCGTTCGGTTTGCACACGGAGCAACCAACCGGTTCAAGTGTGCTCACAATTGTTGCCCGTTTCGCGACACCGGACAACATGAAAGCGGACGCTCCTCGCCCCGTGCCGGAACGTCCACTGCAGGTCACGAGGGACTCGAACCCCCAACCCCCGGTTTTGGAGACCGGTGCTCTACCAATTGAGCTAGTGACCTACGTGCCGACCGGCCGTCAAGACCGGCCGAACACCTGTATACTTCAAACAGGGCCCGGGCAGGCGGCTATGCCTGCCGGTCGCTGCTTCCACTCAACCCTGAGTGGGGCAGGCCTCCGCGCCTGCTGCAACCCTACTCGATAATCTTCGCGACCACACCCGCGCCGACCGTACGGCCGCCTTCACGAATCGCGAAACGAAGCGCTTCGTCCATCGCGATCGGGCTGATCAGCTCCACTGTCATCTTCACATTGTCGCCCGGCATCACCATCTCGACACCTTCCGGCAACTCGATCGATCCCGTCACGTCCGTCGTACGGAAGTAGAACTGGGGACGATACCCCTTGAAGAACGGCGTATGACGCCCGCCTTCGTCCTTGCCCAGCACGTACACTTCCGCCTCGAACTTCGTGTGCGGCTTGATCGAACCGGGCTTCGCCAGTACCATCCCGCGCTCGATCGCTTCCTTGTCCACGCCGCGAAGCAACAGGCCCGCGTTGTCGCCCGCTTCCCCCTGGTCAAGAATCTTGCGGAACATCTCGACACCCGTCACGACCGTCTTGCGGTTCGCGCCAAGGCCGACCAACTCCACGTCCTCGCCGACCTTCACAACGCCCGATTCAATACGACCCGTCGCTACCGTGCCGCGACCCGTGATCGAAAACACGTCTTCCACAGGCATCAGGAACGGACGGTCCGTCGCACGCTCCGGCGTCGGTACGTACTCGTCCACCGCTTCCATCAACTCGAAAATGCATTTCGTCTTCTCTTCGTCGTCCGGGTTGTTCAACGCTTCCAGCGCCGAACCGCGAATGATCGGAAGGTCATCGCCCGGGAACTCGTACTCCGTCAGAAGTTCGCGCATCTCAAGCTCGACAAGGTCCAACAGCTCCTCGTCGTCCACCATGTCTACCTTGTTCATGAACACCACCAGCGCAGGCACGTTCACCTGGCGCGCCAGCAGAATATGTTCACGCGTCTGCGGCATCGGACCGTCCGCGGCGGACACCACCACGATCGAGCCGTCCATCTGCGCAGCACCCGTAATCATGTTCTTCACATAGTCCGCGTGACCCGGGCAGTCCACGTGCGCGTAGTGACGATTCTCCGTCTCGTACTCCACGTGCGCCGTCGCAATCGTAATCCCGCGCTCACGCTCTTCCGGTGCGTTGTCAATCGAATCGAAGCTGCGAAACTCGCTGCCGCCGCGCTTCGACAATACCAACGTGATCGCCGCCGTCAACGTCGTCTTACCGTGGTCCACGTGACCAATCGTGCCCACGTTGACATGGGGCTTCGTGCGCTCAAACTTCGCCTTGGCCAT
>WJJA01000106.1 GCA_014729955.1 bacterium | reverse complement strand
GCCCTGCTCAAAGCAGACAGGCGCAGAGACAGGCCCGCACTGAGCAACCCGGTATGTCGCCGAGGGCCAAGCAACCCGTATCGGCGCCGGAGACAAAAATCGCTGAGCCGGCCGTTCGCGAAGCACAAGGCAAACCGGCTGCCGGCGAACCCCGAAGCGAACGGAGCGGTAACCGTACTCAAACGAGTCACGCAACGGAAGCAGGCCGTCCGCAGGCAATCGAAACTCAACCACGGGCCGAGGGATCGAGGCAGGCTCCCTCACCAAAGCCGGCAGCTGCCCCCGAATCATCTACACAACAGACATCCTCGCGACAGCAGGAGACCGCCCCTGCGGCGGCCGACCCGAAACCGGCAGCGGACATTCGCGTAAAGAGTGCGCCGACACGACCGACCGCGCCCGCCTCCGAACCCGTGTTGACTCGTATGGCGGATCAACGGTCCGACAGCGGCGTACGGCCGGATGATGGGGCGATGCGCGACCAGGGTACGGTTCGCGATGAGACGTCATCCCGAAACGATACGAACACTCGCCGGGAAGATGCACCGCGCAGCCGTAGCGCTCAGCCCGCCGCCACACAGCGCAGCGGGGAAGAAAGCAGCCGTGCAGCGCAACCCGCATCAAAATCGGCCGATGAACCGGCCGGGCGGACACAGCAGCAGATCCGTGCAATGGAAAGCAGCGGTTGGCGTATCGGGGTCCCAAAATCCCGTCACGGCCAAAACGGGAAAAAGGTGAGCCTCAGCTCCTGGCGTTCGAACGTGGCGCCGGTGGGGCGCGACGGCAAGCGCAAGATCGATCCGGTCACACGGCAGGCGCCGTCGCCGCAACAGGAAGCGACACAGGAAGCGCGTAATCCGCTGCAATCGCCACAGGACGCGCGAGCGGCCGATGCGAAGGCGCAACCGAACCAGGCCCACACCGGAGCTTCATCGACACCGGCACCCGGCACAGGAGGGACCGGTACGGAAGGGCATGCGACGGTCACTCAATCGACCCAGCCGAACTCGACCGCTTCCGCCCAGTCCCAGGCGACGCAGCAACAGGCACGCGGCGAAGGGGCGATGAACCCGTCACGCGGGCTGCAGAATCTGGACGAGGTGCTGAAAAAGATCGAGGGCCGCGCCCGTATGCTGACCGAGAACGGTCGCAGCACGATGCAGATTCGCCTCCGTCCCGCAAGCCTCGGCGCGATGATGGTCAAGGTGCACGAAGACGGCGGAACATACCATGTCAGCCTGAAGGCGGACAGCCCGGACGCCGCAAAGGCGATCGAATCGCAAATCCAGGTGATCCGTGACCAGCTTTCCCAGGCCGGCATCCAGGTGGATGGGTTTGATGTGCAGACCGGCGGCGAAAAACGTTCAAGCTGGGCCGAAGCGATGGGTGACCGTAACGGCAACGGCCGTGGCGGGCAGGGACGCGGAGAGGATGGGTTCCCAGGACGTGAGACACCGCCCGACGAAGCATTACGGCCGGAAGAGCGCCGTTTGAACCTGGGCACCAACACGGTGGATTACGTCGGTTGACGGCAAGACTTGCCGTGAGCGAAGCCCTGCATGATGTGGGGGCAACTTACACCGGCGATGTCGATAGAGGACGAGTAAAAATATGTAATAAATAGGTTTGCGATCCGATATCAGTTGCTGAGCGCACAGGGAAGCAACGAAAATGCAGATGATCGCAACCATGGCACATGCTTTGCGAATCTTGAGATGCCGGGTCTGCGGCGCCACGGCGAAAACCGTCGCGGTACAATGGTGTCAGTCCGCCGGAAAAGCCGGGGGACTAGACCGGCGCAAGGCGGTATCCGGTGTCGTTTGTAAGAACAAAAACATCCGTTCTTTGTGCTAGCTTTTCCAAGGAGAAGCACAAACGGAAAGCAATACGGGCTGTCCGACAGGCCGTCGGCCGGCCCCGGGCTGACATTTGACGGAACGACAACAAGCAGCAACCCGTCAGATCTGAGTATCGGACGGGACGACAGACATGCATACCGCTGTCGGAACCGGAAACGACGGGTCCGACAGCACAAGAGACGTGCGAGCGGCCGCACGGAACAGGACAACTCTGCCGCACAAACCGGTACCCAACCCGGTGAATGAAAGGAGGTGACAGACGATGTCGGATTTCATTCCGATTCAGAACCTGATCGGACAACCGCCTACCAGTTTTGAACCGCAGACTGCGCATGGTGAAATGGGCAAAAATGACTTCCTGCAGTTGATGATGGCCCAATTGCAGAACCAGGACCCGACCAGTCCGCTCGACAGTTCGGAGTACGCCGCCCAACTTGCGCAGTTCACCAGCGTGGAACAGCTGGCGAACTTGTCGGAGGCTACGCAGCAGGGCATTGAAGCCAACTTCCTACTCGCGCAGTCGGTGAACAACACGATGGCGGCGAACCTGATCGGCAAGGATGTCAAGGCTTATTCGAATGTGGTCGAAATGACCGACGGCAAAGACCGAACGATCGCCTTTGACATTCCGTATGCCGCGCAGGATCTCAAGGTGACCATCTACAACTCCGATGGTCAGGTTGTGCGCACACTGCAGCAGCACAATCTCGACCCCGGCGAAGGCGAAGTGGTCTGGAACGGTAAGGACACACAGGGTCGGACGGTTTCGGACGGTAGCTACTCCGTTGAGATCGAAGCGACGGACTACAGCGGCCAAAGCTTCGCACCGACCCCCTATGTGATCGGTCATGTGGAAAGCGTCCGGTTCGGACAGGGTGGCGCAACGCTTGTCGTGGACGGCCGCACCATCAACTTCGGCGATGTGATCGAGATCCGCAACCCGGCCGACAAGAGCGGCGGTTCGGGCGGCGACCTCGGCACCAACTTGATGCAGGCCCTTGGTTTGGGCGGTACGTAGGAGAGGGAACCATGAACATCGACCCACAGCGTCTGCAGGCGCACCTGGGCGGGGTTCGGCCGGTTTCCGATCCCAACGTCCAACCTGCGAAACCGGAGACGCAAACCCCGGCGGAACCGTTCGCCGACGCCCTGCAGAAGGCGCGTAAAAGCGAACCCGCCCCGAATGTGACCGTTTCGGCGCATGCGACAGAACGTCTGTTGCAGCGCGGCATTCAGCTCGATACCGCCGATCTGCAGAAGATCGACCAGGCGATGAATCGTGCCGAAGCCAAGGGCGCAAAGGAATCTCTGTTCGTGATGCGTGACATGGCGCTTGTCGTCAGTGTCGAAAACCGCACCGTGATCACGGCATTGCACGGTGAGGGCGCGAAGGAGAATGTATTCACCAACATCGACAGCGCCGTGATTGTCGAATAAACCCGATACCCCCCATCGAACCGGTCGCGGCGGCAGGGAAGCGAACGCACGGCGACTCGGACGATGGCAACGCAGGCAAACACGGAGTGCTCGCTTCCAAAAAACTTCAACCATTGCTGTATTGTTCTTACAAGTACCTGGAAAGGGCCGGACCTCTTGAAGGAGGCCCTCGGGTTCGCTAACCGACTGATGCGAACCTCCTGTCCGGTGCCGGGTCGTGCGACGACTCCCGGACGGGTCCATCAACGTGATGGAGATGCACCCCGACGCGGTGCATCCACCGAGGAAGGAGCAACACCATGCTTACATCGTTGAACTCCGGCGTGTCCGGAATGCTGAACCACCAGCGCAAGCTGGATGTGACCGGCAACAACATCGCGAACGTGAACACGATCGGCTACAAGAGCAGCCGCATCACCTTCGCCGACAGCCTGTACAGCACGCTGAAGGTCGGCCGTGGTCCGCGTGACAACTACGGCGGCGTCAACAGCGTGCAGCTCGGTTTCGGCGCCAAGGTTTCGACCGTGGACCGTGACTACAGCCAGGGCGCGATCAACACCACCGGGTTCCAGACGGACCTGGCGCTGCAGGGATCGGGTTTCTTTATCGTGCGTGACGGGTCCGAGACCTACTACACACGTGCAGGCAACTTCACGGTGGACGCCGAAGGCAACATGGTGGCCGCCAACGGCGCGCTGGTGCAGGGCCGCATGTCCGGCGTGGATGCCAACGAAGAAACCCATATCGCCCTCGAGGATATCAGCTTGCCGCTCGAGATGAAGATCGAACCGCAGGCGACTGAAGAGGTTCGGTTCTACAGCAACCTGAACGCGAACGCTACGCTTTCGACCGCCTCGCTGAACGAAGCGGGCACTTCCGGCGTGACGTCAGTGAACGGTACGGCGGCGGACGGAGTCGGCGGCACTCATACCATCGAGATCTCCGGTACCAACGCCACCAATTCGACCAACACCGGCATCAATACCGGCGGCATCGTGACCGACACGCTCGCTTCGCTGGGTGTGACGGACACTGACGGTTTCCAGGTCACACTCGACCAGGGTACCTCGCGCGAAGTGACCTATAATATCGCAGGTCTTACGGCAGACAGCACGGTCGGTGACCTGGTGGAAGCGCTCAACGGCCAGGTGAACGGGGCGACCTTCGAACTGTCCGGCGGCGCGATCACGGTAACCCGCGACTACGCCGGTGTCGGTACGGACTACAACGTAACATTGACGGATGGTGGTACCGGGAATATCACCGCCACCATGTTTGACGCGGGCGGCACCTTCCAGGTGAACAACGGGACCGCATCAACTCTCGTCGCCACGGACACCTTCGTCGACAACCTCGGCAATACCGTGGTCAGCGACCTCAATTTGTCGGCGGATGAGGATACCGGCCTGATCACACAGATCACCGGCCTGGGTGACGGCGGCGTGACGATCAACGCCGAGAACGGTCTCCAGGCGGCGACCGGCGCCGATGCACTCGTGATCGACACCGCCGATACCGATCACTTCACATCCATCCTTGTATATGACAGCCTGGGCAACACTCACACGCTGAAGATGCGTTTCGCGAAGACGGCCGAGGACAACACATGGGCGTGGGAAGCGCAGATGACCGAACCGGCGGAAGCCGCCGGCGGCAACACCGGGCTGGTCAGCTTCAACGAGGACGGCTCGCTGGCGAACTTTACCTACGACAACGATGCCGACCACTTCGAATTCATCCCGGGTGGCGGCGCGGATCGTGTGCACATTACCTTCGATCCGGGCGAGTACGGCACCTACAACGGCATCACCCAGTCGACCGCACCCTTCTCCACGGCTGCCGTGGAACAGGACGGCTACGGCATGGGCATTCTCGAAAACATCCTGATCGACCAGAACGGCAAGATCATCGGCAACTTTACCAACGGCGTGAATGAGACGCTGGCCGAGATCATGATCGCGGACTTCAACAACGCGCGCGGTCTGCAGGCGGTCGGTAACAACATGTTCCGCGGCACCGAATCGTCCGGCGCAGCTGTGATCGGCCTCGCGCAGGATACGCACGGTGCGCAGATCGAATCGGGCGCCCTGGAACTGTCCAACGTGGACCTGGTCAAGGAGTTCACTGAGATGATCACCGCGCAGCGCGGCTTCCAGTCGAACGCACGCGTGGTCACCGTATCCGACCAGATCCTGGCGGAAGCGACGAACCTGAAGCGGTAAGCCTGACACCGCTTCCTAACGAAGCAGCGTAAGCGCCTTTCCCCCCGGGGCCTTCGGGTCCCGGGGCGGCAAAGGATGCGGAGACAACGGCATGATTAAAGTGACCAAACTCGACAACCGCGATTTGATCGTCAACAGCGATATGATCGAGTTCGTCGAAACCACGCCGGATACCATATTGACGTTGACGGACGGCAAGAAGATCCTCGTTCGTGAAACCCCGGACGAAGTGATCGAGAAAATCATTGAGTTCCGCAATCGAGTCATGGCGCCGTTGCGGGGCGGGGAAGCCTCGGAGCTGACGGAGAGCTAGGATGGATATCGCGACCATCGTTGGTCTGGTAGTAGCGATCGTACTGATTCTGATCTCCATTGTTGCGGACGGCCAGGGCGTGAACTTCTTCTTCAACGTCCCCTCTGCGCTGATCGTGTTCGGCGGCGCCTTCGGTGCAACGCTTGTGGCATTTCCGCTGTCCGACGTGATCGCCGTGGCGAAGGTGGCAAAAAACGCTATCCTGCACAAAGCGGACAGCCCGATGGAAACCATCGAAACGATGGTCCGTGTCGCGGAAAAGGCACGACGAGAAGGTATTCTGGCAATCGAACGTGAAATCGAAGATATCAATGAACCCTTTATGCGTATCGGTGTGCAGTACGCCGTAGACGGCACCGAACCGGAAACCATACGCGCGATCCTGGAATCGGAACTGAGCGGAATGGAAGAGCGTCACAAGAGTGGAAAGATGGTGTTTGAAGTGCTGGGCACCTACGCGCCGGCCTTCGGGATGATCGGGACGCTGATCGGTTTGATCAAAATGCTGGCGTCCCTGGAAGATCCGACACAGATCGGCGCCGGTATGGCGGTGGCACTGGTAACCACGCTTTACGGGTCCATGGCGGCGAACATCGCGTTCCTGCCGCTGGCCGCCAAGCTGGATTACCGGTCAAAGCAGGAAGTGCGACGCAAGGAGTTGATTATCGAAGGGATTCTCGCGATCCAAAGTGGTGACAACCCGCGCATCGTGCGTGAGAAGCTGATGACTTACCTCCCGCCCGCGGAGCGGGAAGGGGGCGAAGAGGCCCGCTTTTAGGTGGAAATGAATAATTAAAAAGTAAATATGAAAGATGTGCCTGGTTAAGTTTGATAATATTGAATTGAGTAGCAATGAATGAATTTTTAATTCACAATTATTCATTTTTCATTCAACACGGAGTGTTGCAGTGGCGAAGGACAAATGCCCGGAATGCCCCCCGAAAGGGGCGCCCGCATGGATGGTCACCTACGGGGACATGATGACCCTTTTGCTGACCTTCTTCGTGCTGATTGTGTCCTTTTCCCAGACCGAAATCATCAAGTTCAAGGCGGCGATCGCCAGTGTGCAGGAGGGGCTTGGTTTCATGCCGCAGCATGCGGGTGTGCTGCCCGACATCAAGCTGGAACAGAATGTTGAAAAGGCGCAGATTGTCCAGGAGATGATCGAGGAGCTGTCCGAATCGCTGGGACAGACCGAGACGATGGAGATGGTCGAGGTGTACACAACCCCGACCGGCGTGCAGATCGTCATTTCCGATCCGCTGCTGTTTGAAAGCGGACGTGCAGACTTGCGCGACCGTTTCAAGACCATCCTGGACGAGGTATCTCGTATCATTGCGCCGATGGAGTTTTCCGACATTCGTGTGGAAGGCCATACGGACAATGTTCCGATCAATACAACGTTTTTCCCGTCGAACTGGGAGCTGTCAGCAGCGCGTGCGCTGGCGGTGACAAAATACATGGCGTTTGAAGGCGGGGTCGACCCCGCGAAGCTGAGCGCGATCGGGTACGGCGAATACCGGCCGCGCGATACGAACGAGACGGCGGAAGGTCGGGCGCGCAACCGCCGTGTGGAAATTTTCCTGGAACACGCGTCCGAAGAGGAAACGAACTTCTGAGGGAGCGATGAACGAATTTGATGATACCGCAGACGGCGCCGAGGGTGTCGAGCTGCCGGAGGCTCCCCTCGGCGACGATCTGGATGTCGGCGGTGGAGGAGGAGGCAGCAAGCTGCCGATGATCATCACCATTATCGTGATCCTGATCATCCAGGGCGTCAGCTCGCATTTTCTCGTACGACAGCTGTTCTTTTCAAAGCCGCGTCAGGCCAAGGTTGAGAAAAAAGACACCGGCGCCAAAAAAGGCGCACCGGGCGAGATTTTCAACCTGAGCGGCCTGATTATCAATCCGAAGGGTTCGCGCGGCAGCAAGATCCTGATGCTGGAACTCGGGCTTGAAGCTTCCGAAACCGGTGTGATTGAAAATCTCGGCAAGATCGAACCGATCCTGCGCGACAACATCACCACGTTCATGGGTTCGCAGAAGCCGGAGGTGTTGACCGACATCGAATGGCGTGAAAGGGTGCGCAAAAGGATCAAGGAAATCGTGAATTACAATCTCCCTGAGGGGCAGATCGATAACGTCTACTTTATCCGGTATGTTTTCCAGTAACGTGACACGGGACGGATCATGAATCGAATCCTGTCGCAGGATGAAATTGATGCGCTGTTATCGTCCGTAAGCAAAGGGAAAAGCTACGAGGCGGTGGAGCGTGAGCAGCGCAAGTCGATCGCGGTCTATGACTTCAAGCACCCGGATCGGATCAGCAAGGAACAGATCCGGACGATGCGGACGATCCACGAGAACTTCGCACGTCTGTTCGCGACGTTTCTGTCGACGAATCTGCGTGCGCTTGTGGACGTGAACGTCATCTCCATCGACCAGGTCACCTATTCCGAATACACCATGTCCCTGTCGATGCCGTCCAGCTTGTACCTTCTGAAATTACCGGATCTGGAAGGCAAGGCGGTGGTCGAAATCAGCCCGCAGTTTCTGCTGTTCATCGTTGACCGCCTGCTGGGCGGAACCGGCGAGACGGAAATCGAGATCCGTGAAATCACCCTGATCGAACAGAATATCGTGCAGCGCATCATCAACAACCTGATCGGCACATTGAACGAAGTGTGGCATCAGATATACACCTTGAACGCACAGTACGACAGTTTTGAAACCGATCCCCAGTTTGTGCAGATTGCCCGATCTTCGGAAACGATCGCGATCATCTTCTTCGAGATCAAGGTGCGCGGGGCGGTGTTCCCGATGAACATAGGCTTCCCCTATTTCGTGCTGGAACCGATCCTGCAGAAACTGTCGACGCAAACGTTCTTTGTGAACGTAAAGAAGGTGGGTGAGGACGAGCGCCGGTTGCTGGAAGACCGGATCGAATCCTCCAAGATCCCGATCCAGGCGATCTTCGCGAACACCACCATGACGGTACGTGATTTCCTCAACTTGAAACGGGGGGACCTGGTCCAGCTCGAGAAGCCTCTGGACGACGAGATGCAGGTGTTTGTCGGGGAGCGTCTGAAGTACTGGGCTGTGCCGGGCCGCAGCGGACGCAAGTCGGCGATCAAGATCACGCGCCAGGTCACCTTTGAGGAATCGCTGTCTCATGAAGGGTAAGGAGTAGCTATCATGGCCACACCCGAAACCTATCGCTCTGTCGAGGATGCAAGCCTGCCGATCATGCAGGATGTCTTCGGACCCATTTTGAACCGGGGCGTGGAAATCAGTCTTGCCAACATCGATCAGGCCTCCTACGCCACGGTGAAGGCAAACTACACCGAGCCGTCCGTGCTGGTCACCGCAACGTTGACCGGTGGCGTGCAGGGAACGATCTACTTCCTGTACAGCCAGATGCTGGCGGCGGCGATCACCGACCTGATGGTGATGGGTGACGGCGACGCTCCCTTCAATGAGCAGGAGTCCCTTGACGGGGTATCCGAGGCGACCAACCAGATCGTCGGCGCGCTTTGCACGTTCTATTCCCAGAACCTCCCCGCTGAAGTGCGGATTGAAGACTTGAAGGGCGAACTGGTCGACATCGATGAGGGGCTGATCGATTTCGAACAGTTTTTGCAGATGGACTTCAAGTTGTCGATCCAGGATTTCGGCGACCAGGTGTTCACGAAACTGGTCCCGGTGGAAATGACGGACAAGCTCCTCCCGGTGGCCGGCGATCCGGCAATCAGCCAGGCTCAGCAACAGCAGCAACAGCAGGAGCCGCAGCAGCAACAAGCCCCTCCGCAGCAGCCGGCACCGGGAGCCGGCCAACAGCAGCAGGCTCCTCCCCAGGGCGCCGGAGCCGGTTTCGGCACACCACCGCCCGGGATGGGTCCCGGCACACAACCGCCCCCGGGAGGCATGCAGGCGCCGCAGAATGTGCAACCGGCCTCCTTTGCCCAATTCGACGTGGCTGAGGCGATGGCCCAGGCGGACGAACCGCAGAACCTCGACCTGCTGCTCGATATCAACCTGCCGGTGACCATCGAACTGGGCCGTACCCACATGCTGATCCGTGACATTCTCGAGATCGGACCGGGTTCTGTGATTGAACTGAATAAGCTTTCGGGCGAGCCTGTCGATCTGTATGTTAATGACAAGAAATTCGCGATGGGCGAAGTCGTGGTGATCGATGAAAACTTCGGCATCCGAATCACCGAATTGCTGCGCGAAGAGGATCGCATGCAGGCGCTGAAGCCCTGATGTTCTCCTTTCGTCGCAGGGGAGACGGACACATGCGGATTCGCGGGCCGGTTGTGTGGCTTGTCACAGGCATACTGATCTCGTGGTTGTCGACCCTTTCGCCGGCATCAGCGCAACAGTCGCAACCCGAGCGACCTGCTCTGTACGCCCAACAGACGGAATCGAATTCCTCGCTTCAAAACGGCAAAACGTCGGATGCACGGGAGGACATGTCAAAGTCCGACAAGCGTGCAAAACGCCGTTCTTCCTTCAGCGATTCCGAGAAGTCCACGGAAGAGTACCCGGAACCCTTCAGCAGCTCCATGGGCGCGGAACTGGTAAAAATGCTGGTATCCCTGCTGCTGATTATCGCGCTAATCCTTCTGGCGATGTGGGCTCTGAAGAAATACTTCCCGCGTGCGTTTTCGCTGACTGATGCAGGCAAGGAGGGCTCGGAGAAAGGCCGCATAGAGATCGTCGACCATCGCCCGATCGGCAACAAGCGCAACCTGCTGCTGGTCCGTGTCGGGCGCCGTGAAATCCTTGTCGCCTCGACGGAGGACAGCGTGGAGATGCTCGACAGCTGGCCGCGCGGACGGGAAGACCGCTCGTTCCGTGACGACATGCACTACGGCTCACCCCGCGAGGAGACAGGGGACGAATAGGGAGAGGTAGAAGCACCCCGGGCACGGCACGGGAAAAACCACGAAACCCACGGCATCACGCACCACAACCCATCCGAGATGCCTATATTCCCGTCAAGAACATGCCCTGTCCCGATGGGAGAAACTATGGCAGAAGCCGGTTCAGAGTTTAAAATCGTTGTCAGTCTCAGCATGGACGCGACGGAAGCGACCATAACAGTGAAGGGTCCGGAGGGCAAAGCGGTCCCGATGGAGCTGATGCTCGACGCTCTCAAGAAGGAAAGTGTCACCGTGGGCATCATGTCGGATGCCCTGATGAAACTCGGCGCTCCTGACGGTCCTCGAGACGAAGAGATCGTTGTCGCTAAAGGCAAGCCCGCTGAACACGGTGAAGATGCGGTCATACGCTACCTGTTCGACATCGACCCCCGGCCCAGGGCGAGTGTGGATAAGAAGGGCCGTGCGAATTTCAAAGAGACCGGCATTCTGCAGGTGGTGGAAAAGGGCGAGCTCCTCGCCGTCAAGCGGCCGCCGACCCCCGGCAAACCCGGCATCACCGTATCCGGCAAGCGTATCAGCCCCAAACCCGGCAAGGATGTGTTCCTGAAACAGGGCGAGGGGACCGTCTACGCCGACCGTGAACGGAACAAGTTGATCGCAGCCGTGAACGGGTGCGCAAGCCTCACACCGTCCCAGGATGTGAAAGTCTCGAACCTGTACGTCGTGAAAAGCGATGTGGATTACGACACCGGCAACATCCGTTTCGACGGCCATGTGCGGATTGAGGGCGATGTCCGTTCCGGCTTCGAGGTAGAAGCGACCGGCGACATCGAAGTCAAGGGTGTGGTGGAAGATGCGAAGATCCTTGCCGGCGGCAACCTGATGATACGCGGCGGTGCGGTCGGGACCGGCAAGGGCGACATCCGCGCGGTCGGTGACCTCCATGTACGCTTCGTGGAGAACCAGAAGCTGGTCGCGGACGGCGACATTCATGTCGCCGAGGAGATCATCCACGGTGACATCACTTCAGGCCGCGGTATACGAGTCCGGCACGGCAAAGGAGCCATTATCGGCGGCGTTGTTCGTGCCCGTGAACGTGTCGAGGCGCGCGTCTTCGGCAATATCCACTACAAGAAGACAGAGATCATCGCCGCCTATGCACCCGGCATGGACGAGTGGGCGGGCGATATCCAGAAAGCATTGAAGAATAAGGACATCATCAAGGATCGTGTCCAGGCGGCCATCACCAACCTGGTGCAGAACAAGTATCGTATGGGTGAGCTGGAACTGGAGCAGGAGGCCGCCTTGCAGCATCTGTACATGGTGAGCAAGGATCTGGACAGCATCCTGAAAGAACTGGAAGAGAACCGTTCTCATATCGACGAAATGCGTGAGAAGCTGACGAAGCATGCCATCGTCGGGGCGATCAATACGATCTACCCCGGCGTTCGCATCACCATCGACGATGCGAAAATGCAGGTCGACAATGAGTTTGAAAACGGCGGCATGTTCCGGTACAAGGGCGGAAAGATCCAGAAGGTGAAGGCGTAGAGGGAACCTTCGTGGTGAAAGGCAGCGGACATACAAGCATCAAAGCAACCATGAGCCGAACCCTGCGGGCGATGCGCCCGTGGATGATCGGTGCGACTTCTGTGCTTCTGCTGTTCACGCTGCCTGCAACCGCTCAGACTCCCGCGATTCCCCGTGTGACGATGGGCGTCGATACTGTCGAAAACCCCCAGGACCTGGCGATCACGTTGCAGGTGCTGCTGCTGCTGACCATCCTCACGCTTGCACCGTCGATCCTGGTGATGATGACGTCATTTATTCGCCTGGTGGTTGCCTTCCACTTTCTGCGCCAGGCTCTGGGCACGCAAAACCTGCCGCCGAACCAGGTCCTGGTCGGCCTCGTACTGTTCCTGACGATCTTTATCATGTCGCCGGTGATCACAGATATTTATGATAACGCCTGGTTACCTTACTCCCGGCAGGAGATCACCCTGGAACAGGGCTGGGAGCGTGCCCAGGACCCCCTGCGCGACTTTATGCTCGCGCATACACGGGAGAAGGATCTGCAGGTCTTCGTTCAAATCGCCGACTTGCAGCAACCGGCGACGCCGGACGACCTTCCGATGCGTGTGATCATCCCCGGCTTCATCATCAGCGAATTGCGCGTCGGGTTCCAGATCGGATTCCTGATCTACATGCCGATGCTGATCATCGACATGGTGGTCGCGTCCGTGCTCATGAGTATGGGTATGATGATGCTGCCGCCGATGATGATCAGTCTGCCGTTCAAGCTGCTGTTGTTTGTTCTCGTGGACGGCTGGTACCTGGTGGTGCAGTCGCTCGTGGAGAGTTTCCGATGACCCAGGAATTCGCCATATACATCATACGCGAAACCCTGTTCACGGCCCTGATGCTGGCGGCGCCGATGCTGCTGCTGCTGGGGGCCGGGG
>WJJA01000105.1 GCA_014729955.1 bacterium | reverse complement strand
GCTCCTTGCCGGTACCGGATTCGCCGGTGATCAGTACCGTGGAGGGTGCCTTCGCGACCCGTTCGATCGCGGTCTGAAACACCTCCGCCGTCTCTTTGTTTCGTGACACATAGTGACGAAACGGCAGCCGTCTGTATCCGCTCACGCGAAGTGTCGAATCCTGTTCAGACTCCTCCTCCTCCACAGAACCAATCTCGTGGATTCTGTCCAGCAGGTCGTTGACATCGGTGCCCTTGGGCAGGTAATGCAGCACGCCCATCTGTGCGAAATCAAACGCTTCCTCGAACTTCGGATACCGGGTGTACAGGATCACGGGAAAGCCGGGATGGCGGGTCAGAAGATCCTCTACCAATTCTTTCCCGCCGAGGCCGTGCAGGACGGTTTCGCTGACCAGCACGTCGAAGCCGCCCTCCAACAGGCGTTCCAGCGCTTCATCCCCGTCTTCGATCAGCTCGGCTTCCATGCCTTCGTGAAGTAGAGCCTCTCGAAGACGGTTGCCGTCTTCTTCGTGAACGTCAGCGATGAGTATGCGTAAATCCAAAAGCCGCTCCATGCCTTTTCACGGCACTATCAATGCGGAATCGCGGGCGGGTTTTGCGGAGCCGGTTAGAAATTCATAAACGCGTGTTCCGCCTCTTCAACCCGCTTCAGCCAGCGCTCCCTACTCTCTTTATCGGCAAGATCACGTGCTTTCTTCTCCGTACGGCGAAGTCCGGCCCGTGCCGAGCCTCGATTGCCTTCGGCGAAATAGGTCCAGGCAATGCGGTAGGGAATCATTGGATCATCGTCAAGGATCTGCTCGAGAGCGTAATATTCTTCGAGAGCCGGCTCGTAATACCCGGTTTTTTCCAGCGCATAAGCCAGGTGAAAGCGTGCATCCATTAGAGACGTGTCACGACTGACCGCGTGTTGCAGAATAATCTTTGCCTGCCGGAGCTTCTGCAGGCGGACGAACCGTATGCCCACCGTCGCAAGTTGCTCGGGAGAGATCCGTGAGAGTTCCGTTCCCCGCAGGCTGTCTGGAAGCGCAGCATGGAACTCCTGCTGCCGGCGCGCATCTTCCAGCTCCTCACGTGTGATACCGGCAGCGGCATATTCACGGTCGGCCAACTCCTTCATCCCCATTTCATCGTAAACCTGCGCGAGTTGGATTTGCGCTTCCCGCCAGGTCGGATCCCAGGCCAGGGCAGCGGTAAACAAGAGGCTTGCATTCGCGAGGTCGCCCTTGGCGAAGGATACCGACGCCCAGTTGAAGTAATCCATTCGAGGGGATGCCAGCCGTTTCATGTGCGGGAGCGGAAGATTGGACAGGAACAGTCCCAGCAGGACTGCCATCATCACGTATTGAACGCTCAGCACCTGGCGTTCACGCATGCGTGCGATGGAACGAACCGAAATACCGGCACCGTAGGCGATCAGGACGCCGATCACGGGATAGCGGTACTCTCCCGCGACAAAAAACAGGAGCGATGCAAGCAGGTAAGCCAGGACCAGCGCAACGGCGATCCCCCACCCGGTCTCCCTGCGTGCGAACAGCAAACCCGCCAGGCCGAAGGGGGCGATCAATCCGAAGTTCAACCAGCCAAGTAGACGCAATACCTGTGAATACTCCCGCACCCCCCGGAAGCTGACGTTGTTGGGCGCTTCGATTCGATTCAGGAAATAGAGGGTTTTCTTTCCCATCAGCAGCAGCCATTCAACAGGGTGACTGAAGTTCCATCGCAGCCCTTCCCGGAACCAGTATCGTGACGCTTCCCCGACCGTCAGACCCCTATTCAACTGCCGCTCCGCTTCCCGACGGTAGTCGGCGGCTTCATATTCCGGCTCAGCGCTCGACAGCCAGGGTACCTCCTGGTAGGTACCGGTGGCCCGGGAGTGGTTTCCGATATAGTAGTTCACGCCGGCCGAGTTTGTGGTGAGATACCATTCCCCGCCATGCAGGTAGTTATGCAGGGCGGCGGGAAAGACCGTAATAACGGCGGCGACAATCATGACTGCTGCGCGCTCCCAGCCGAACCGTTTCCAGCGGACCATCATCACAACCGCAAAGGCGGGAAGGAGTATCAGGGCGTTGGGTCGTGTCAGTGCGCTTAAACCGATCGCCAGACCGGCTGCGATGACCCATGTCAGACGGTTTTCCTCTTCGGCAAGATCGAGGAACGTGATCGCCGCCATCGTCAGAAACAGGATCAGGGAAGCAGAAACCAGGATGCCGTCATAATAGATGGAAGGCGCGTACAGTGCGTACACGGTGCCCGCCGCCAGGGCGGCCGCGCGTCCGAAGCGACGGTGCGTAAAGCGTGCAATCAGGGCGAGGGTGCCTAAAGACAGCAAGACCTGCAGCATGACCGCGGCAAGGATATCATAGGAACTGATCGAGGCACCCAGGGCAAGAAACAGGGGGTAGAGCGGGCTCATGAAAAATACTGTGCCGCCCATACCGTGCCCTTCGATGATCTTCTGTGCCCATTCATAGTAGAACCGGGAATCGATGATCAGGATACGTCCGGGCGGTGCGACCAGGATCTGGCTTGCATGGAGCAGGCGTAACGCAAAGAACAAAACGATCACACCTGTCCAGAGGGCGATGTGTACCGTGGATCGAGTCTTGCTGTTCAATTCACTCCTCCGGAACGGTGCGGGGACACCGGCACAACGTAGCTTCCATCGGCAATATATAGCACTCACGGTACGACATAAAGCAACAGAGCAATTTCCCCCTTTCTCTTCTCTTGAAACGATACTTGCAATTGCCGTCCCAAAATCCCAATTTGACCGCCGAACCAAACAACGGAGGTATTGATTATGCCGGCTCCCGTAGAGTTGCTGCAAGAGCGCATCGGACGTGTACAAGCCGCCCTGAAGGACCGAGGCGCACCCATGCTGGTCACCGACCCCGCCAACGTGGGATGGTTGACCGGGATTCCCGCGGATTTTCAGAAAGATGCTCATGTATTGGTTTCCCCGGAGAAAGCCTGGTTTATCACGGATGGACGCTATGAAAACCGTGTACCGGACCTGCCCGGAGTGGAACCGTTCATCTGGGGGGCCGAACATCCCCACCGGTACCCGGAATTGCGTCAGCTGGTTGAAGGCCGCGATCTGCTGCTGGTTGATACACGCGGGTTGGCGCTGGATATATTCCAGGTCCTGCCGCAGATGCTTGAAGTGAAACAGGTGGAGGCGCCCTCCGGATTCCTCGATCGTTTGCGGATGATTAAAGGGGACGGTGAACTGAAACTGATCCGCGAAGCAGTCGACCTCGCGATTCAGCAATTTCGGTGGCTGATCGATGAATGGCTGCCTGCAAACTTTGAGACAGCAACCGATATGGATCTGAAAGAAGCCTTTGAGGAATGGCCGCGTGCAAAG
>WJJA01000104.1 GCA_014729955.1 bacterium | reverse complement strand
GGATGAAGCTGTATGGCAATACCGCGAATCCTTCGGAACAAAGCAGATGACGTGCTTGGGACCGCCCGAAGGGTGAATGAGTAAATGGGTTTTTCTCTTTTACGTCTGGGTACAAACCGTCGCCGGGAGGAAGTGACAAATTGGGGAACATCTTCTTGTAAAACCAGTCCTTACCATAGATCGCTTTCATCATTCATGAAATATTCGGGCTAAGAACCCCGGCAAAGGATTGCCGGGGTTCGCTCTGTTCGAATGCACCGTGTTTCCGTCGGCCTTGTCTTGCTGTACGCAGCATGATCCCCACAATCCTGATTGCAGAGAGGGAATGATCATGAGACGTACCTCCCTGTTGCTGCCTGTCCTGCTTACCTTTCTGTGGGGCGGCTGCACGCATGAGAGTTACAAGGTCACAACGACGGTCGGCCGACAAGATACCGGCGGCAGCCGGGACGGCGGTTACTTCCGCATAGCCCGAATGTTTCATGAATGGCGAGAGCATTCTTTTATAAATACTTTATAAACAAGAAGATAAGGTCACGCTATACAGTGTGAAATATCCGGGCTGGTGGGAAAACCAGACGTCGGGTCTTGACCCGCGTCAGCAGGGTATGACCCGACACTCAAAATGGATCCTCATCGTTGCCGGGGGATCCGGACCTGCAAAAAGCCCGCCGTTCATTCAAGAACGACGGGCTTCAAACTTGTCGGAATAGCAGGATGCTTACTGCAACCGGAATCGTATCACCTGCTGCATGCGTACCGCGACCGGTTTGTCACGCTGGTAGCCGGGCTTGAACTCCATCGCGAGGATCGCCTTGGTGGCGACTTCGCCGAATCCGAGTCCCTGCGGCCGTTCCTGCGCCACCGTGACATCCTTGGGCTTGCCGTCGGCGCCGACGATAAACTGCACGATCACATCGCCTTCAATGCCCGCCTGGCGTGCCATGTCCGGGTACATCTCGTTCTTGGACATGTATTCGTACAGCGCCTGGGAGCCGCCCTGCATCTGCGGCGGGGATTCCACCGCGAAGAAGTCCACGACTTCCTCTTCAATCGACGGTGGTGGGGGAGGTGCTTCCACTGACCAGTCGATCTCGTCAATATCTTCGAATGCGATATCATCTTCAATGTCTACTTCCGGGTCTTCCACCGGGATGGAAGGCCGTGCAGGGGGCGGAGGACGCTTCACCTGTTGCGTGATGGGAATCTCTTCCACGATCAGCGAATCGGGCGGCGGCTTCTTCGCTTCGCCTTCGATCTCGAACCGTTTCGAAAACAGAAATATCACGGTCAAGACGAGCAAAGAGATCAGCAGGCCCAGTTCCACATACTTGGGATATCTTAGGCGAACCTCCGCCTCCGGCTTCTTGTAAGAGTACATGCAGAGGTCTCCCTTACTTGAAGCGCGTGGCGTAACTAACACGCAGTGTATAGGCGTCCCGCAACTCTTCCTGGATGTCGGTCACCCTCCCCATCTCGACTTCCTTGTCGATCTTCATGGAGATGATCAGGCGACGGTTCTGCGCGAACTTGTCCGCCATGATCGGCTCGACATCTTCAATCGTCACGAGCTTGTCGTCAATCGAAATCCGGCCCTGCTTATCGACCCACATATAGGCCACATTCCGCTTCGACTCCAGTTTCTCAGTCGTACGAGCCGCAGGGGTCAGCACCGGCAGGCCGCGGAACTCCTTGAATACCGTCACCACCATGAAGAAGATCAGCAACATGAAGATGATGTCGGGCAAGGAGGACGTGGGTATGCCGGCCTTGGCTTCTGTCTTCGTCGAAAACTGCACGGCCCCTCCCGCTACTGTTCCGGTTCCGCGATGGAGATCTTACTGACCCCCGCTCGCTTCACTTCGTCCAACACCTGGATATACGTGTCGTAAGACGTCGCTCGTTCGGTCTTGATGGAAACAATCAGTTTCCACTTGCCGTCCTCGTCTCGCCCACGCGCTTCCATGGAAGAACGAATCTTGTCGTGAATCTGGTGAATTTCGGTGGGCTCGTCGTCGATCAAGACCTGCCCCGCCGCATTCACCAGCACGTTGCTGATGTTTTCCGGGTTGACCTTGAACTCACCGCCACGGTCCGGCAGATTCATCGGAATCCCCTTGTCCATGTCGATGGTGGTGGTCACCAGGAAAAAGATCAGCAGCATGAAGACGATATCCGGGAGTGAACCGGTCGGAATCTCTTCTTCCGCTGTATTGCGTCGTTTTAACTGTGCCATGATCGCCTCCTTACGAAGTCGGTCGACGGTGCGACCTGGTTACTCCGGCTTCGGGGCGTTCACTTCACCATGCTGGTCTTCGTACTGGATCAGCATGTCGACGAATTCAACCGAGGATTCCTGCATGCTCGACACAATGCCGTCGATACGGGCGATGAAGAAGTTGTTGAACAGCTGCATGATGATCGCCACGATCAGGCCGAACAGCGTGGTCAGCAGCGCCTGGGAAATACCACCGGCTACAATCGCCGGGGAAATGTCGTTCGCCGCCGCGATATCCTGGAACGCCACAATCATACCCGCCACCGTACCGGTAAAGCCGAGCATCGGGGCAATCGCGATGACCGTGGAAATCCAAACCAGGTTTTTTTCCAGGAACGCCAGCTCAATCTGGCCTGCGTTCATGATCGCCTTTTCCATCTGGTCGATCCCGCGACCCAGACGCATCAAGCCGGCTGTAAAGACGGAGGCAACCGGACCCTTCGTGTTCGTGCACAGTTCCATCGCCTGGTCCGGACCGCCCTCCTGGAGGGCCTGGTTCACCTTTACGATGAACTTCTTCGTGTTCACGCCCGCCAGTGTCAAACTGATGGCGCGTTCGATCACGAACATCAAACCGACAATAAACACGCCAAGAATCGGCCACATGAACGGACCGCCCTGCAAAAACAGGTCAACCATGCTCTCTCCCCTCCTCGGGTGTCACCCGGCGCTCCGTAAGTCCCGAAACGCCTGTATGATGCCTATGATAAATGCCAATAAACGCTCAGCCGCCGCAAACTAGCACCGAAAGCGTTCCCCTGTCAACCTCTAGCATCCTCTGAGGGCGTTCGCGCCAAGCTGTCCGCCTCTTCGATGCGACGCAGAGCCTCGTCGATTTGCGCGTCATCCGTCACGAGAATCTGCCACAGATAGTCCCGCCCGTTGTACACACGTTGCGCGATTTCCGCTTTCACCTGCGTCAGGAGGAAACTACGATCTTCCCGCCACTGGGCTTCGTCCCATTTGATGCCTTCTTTTTCTGCATAGCGGCGCAGATCCCGCACCCCGGACGCCGAAAGGACCCATTCATCACGGAAACGTGCAAACGGCATATCCAGCATCTTCAGGTCTTCCGCGTAATCTCGCGCCCAATTGATAAGAACGCGTTGCCTGACCAGTTTGGAACCAAGCTCCGAGAGGCTGCCGGGGTCGACGATATAATCCGGTTGGATCCCCCGCCAACCGTACACCTTCCGGCCGGTCCGTGTCAGGAAGACTTCCGCGGTATCCGGGATCTCTACGTTCGATGTATCCTGTTCAAGCGCATTGTTGTAGTATTCGCCGAGGGTCTCGCCGTAGGGGCGTTGCACACACCGTCCGGACGGTGTAAACCAGCGCGAGGTGGTCAGGCGTACCACCGCACCGTCATCCAGTTGCAGAGGTTGTTGCACCAATCCCTTGCCGAAGGTCGGCTCGCCGACCACGAGCCCCCTGTCGTGATCCTGGATGGCACCCGAAACGATTTCCGACGCCGAAGCGCTGCCCGAGTTGACCAGCACGATCACCGGGTAGTAGGGACGTGTTGCCGAGTCGGAAGCCCGTCGTATGCTGTCGGTTCCACGCGCCCGCCCGTCCGTCGTTACGATCACGAGGCCACCTTCGATAAAACGGTCAGCCACCTCATCCGCCTGTCCCAGATACCCGCCTGAATTGCCGCGCAGATCCAGCAACAGCGCCTCCATCCCCCGCGACTCAAGAGTTTTCAGCGCCAATTCCAACTCATCGGCTGTCACGGAGGTGAACTGGTTAATCATCACATATCCGGTCTTGCCGTCCGCCAGCATAAACGCCGCTTCCACCGAATGGATCGGTATCTTGCCGCGTGTGATCGTCAGGTCGAAGGGCTCCCTTTCCGTGGGACGTTTGACCGTCACCGTCACCTGCGTACCCTTCGGGCCGCGTAGCTTGTCGATTACATCCTGGTTGGTGATCCCGAAGGTGGAGACGCCTTCAATGGCGATGATGCGGTCGCCGGCACGCATCCCGAGCCTTGCCGCCGGCGTGCCCGGGATCGGGCTGACGACAACAATACCGTCATCCTGCAGGTCAAACTGGATGCCGATGCCGGTAAACTCACCGTCCAATTCCTCGGAAATGCGAACCTGGTCTCGCGGCGGGATATAGACACTGTGGGGATCCAGCGACTTCAGCATCCCTTCGATGGCGCCCGCTTCAAGTTTTTCGAGATCCGGCTTATCAACATAGGTGTTCAGCACCTCCTGCAGAACGCCGTCAAAGCGCTCAAACGAAGTACCCTTGAACAGCATCGGACCGCGGGACGAGTATGCCCCCAGGCCGAACGCCAATACCAGTGCGGCCGCCAGCCAGAGACCGCGGAGACTGGGTTGCTTACGATTCGGATCGGACAACGGTAAGCTCCATGCGTGAAGAACAATTCCGGTTCGGGGCAGAAACGATCTAAGGTAAGATAGTCGATGCTGATACAAAAGAGCCCGCTCGCGGGTTCCCGCATTGCAGGATGCGAGACGAACACACCTGCTATTTTTCCGTCAGAACGAAAACTTTGTCCCAATCCTCCGGCGGCGGGTTGTTGATATAGGCGATGGCTCGTTCGAGGTAGGTTCGCGACGGGCCGTCGGTCGGATCGTGCTCCAGCGCTTCGTCGAACTTTTCCTTCGCATCGGCGAACTGCATATCGAAGAAGAGTTTGAGGCCCTCTTCATACAGTTTAATGGCTTTCAGCTTGTAGTCCGGTAATGTGTCCGGCGCTTCGCACAG
This sequence comes from bacterium, assembly GCA_014729955.1. Taxonomy (GTDB): domain Bacteria; phylum Electryoneota; class Electryoneia; order Electryoneales; family Electryoneaceae; genus WJJA01. Next base: position 2,632 of record WJJA01000104.1, on the reverse strand, counting down.
CAATTCATACACCGTGACCGGCTCATCCTTGCCCTTCACACGCAGGTTGTCAAGGAACCGTATCGTGAAGGTGTCCGGAAGCTGTTCCCGCGTTTCAGGACCGATCATGGTCGTGGTGCCGTACGCCTTGTTCGCGCCTTCGAGACGGCTGGCGAGGTTAACTGCGTCGCCCATTACCGTGTAGTCAAACACTTCGAGACAGCCCATGTTGCCGACGATCATGTCTCCCGTGTTGATTCCGACACGGCTCTTCAGCATCGGCTTGCCCTCTTTCTTCCAGTGTTCGCGCAATTCGACCAGGCGTTTCTGCATCTTCAGGGCGGCACGGCAGGCCCAGGCGGCATGATCCTCGAAGGCGACCGGCGCGCCCCATTCGGCCATGATCAAGTCGCCTTCGTACTTGTCGATGATCCCTTCGTTGTCCAGGATGATCTTCGACATCTCGGAGAGGTATTCATTCAACAGGGCGACCAGCTCCTCCGGTGAGAGGCGTTCGGACACGGACGTGAACCCGGCGACGTCGGTAAACAGGGCCGTCATATTGCGCCGCTCCCCGCCGAGCGACATCAGGTCCGGGTTTTCGACCAGTGCATCCACTACCTTTTTCGGGACATACTGGCTGAACATACCGCGAATCATCGCCTTTTCACGCTGTTCCTTGATGTAGTGATACAGCGTGGTCGCCATCCACGAGACCAGGATCGCAAGCAGCGGTGCGACAAGCGCGAGCCAGACACGGTGTTCGATGAACACATAAAACGCCGTAAACACAATCAGCAAACCGAGCACAAAGGTAGTGACGGTCCCGAAAAGCAAGCGCTGCAGGTGATTGAGCGCGAACACGCCGAAGGCGAGCACAAACAGCATGGCAAGTTCGACGTACGGTTCAACATTGGTGATATACTTTTCGCTCATCAGGGTAAGAAACGCGTTCGCATGCACTTCGACCCCGGGTGTTTCCATGATTCGACGGCGGGTTTCCGGATGCTTGAATCCGAAGAAAGGGGTCTTTTTCAAGTCGAACAGTTCCGGGGCGGAAGCGCCGATGAAGACCACCTTATCTTTGAATGGATTGTCATCCCTCAATTCACGAAACAGTTGGACCGCCTGCTCGTCCAGCGTCATGGTCATGACATCGAACATCTCGTCGGACATGGTGATCCAGAACATGTAGTCCGTATCGCCGTCGCGCAGGTCGAACTCCATGTCGTCCAGAACGTCGGAAAAACTGTAGGTCGGAATATGACCGGCAGGACCGAAAAAGTTGATCAGCATCGTCGTGGGACTGTTGGTCGGGATTTCACGCCCGCCGAACTCGATATGATCCTCTTTACGGTACAACCCGACCGTGTCCGGCATCCCTTCCACCACCTGCAGCGCTTTCATCGCCAGTGCGAGGTAGTTCTTGTCGCTGTGGGTCATATACAGCTGGTAGCGGCGGGAAAACCCGTCGATGTCGAGCGCTTCGTTCACAATCCCCAGGTTTTCATTCACCGCCTGGATCTCGGGGATCGGTTGCATTAACTGAGTCTGCTGCCCCTGTATGTTCTTGTGTTCACGCACGACCACTTTGCCGGCGTGGATGATCTTTTCCGGCGCTTCTGCCGTCGCTGCGGCAAGAATCGAGTCCTGCACAGGATTCATCGGTTCGGCAAACTGGACGTCCCATACGATCAGCCGGGCACCGGCGGCAATCAGGTTGCGGTTGACTCGTGCGTAATAACTTCGCGGGAAGGGATGACGTTCGGGAACCGACAGGAAGGTTTCATCGTCAATGGCAACGATCGCAACGTTGTCCGGCTCAAGCTCAATCGGCCCGCGCCATGTGAAGCGGAGATCGTAGGTCTTCAATTCGAGTTGGTAAAACAAACCAACCCGGCTGATGAAGAGGACCATGATCGCCAGCAACGCGCTGCCGACAATGCCTGCCGCCCAGATCCAGATGGAAGAGCGCCTTGAAGATGAGCCGTTGGATTCCGCCATAGGCTACAAGTGCAAATCCTGTCGATGTAGGTTCACCGCTCGCACAATATAGTGATGCCGGCTTTCGTTCCAAGGGAAGCGCTGCCGATCCGGCAAGAATACCGGAGAAAAAACCCCTTCCGCCGGCTGTCGGCTGCGGAAGGGGTTGCTTGTGACAAATCGAGTGAGGCTTAGAACCGGTACATGTATCGCAATGACATGAAGATGTCGTCACGGCTGCGATACTGCTGCACAACCTGCTCACCGGCGTTGTTGATGACCTCTTCGTCCACCGGGAAACGGTTGCCGTTCCAGTATTCGTACTCGCTGTTTTCGCTGTAGGTGCTCATGCTGGCGTAGCCGGTGAGCGAATGACGTGGGAGGAAATCCCATTCCATACCGACCACCCAGTCCACCTTGAAGACATCGCGGTGCATATAGCGTCGCGTGGTCTTGTTCCAGGCTGCGAGGTCGGCGGGATCTTCAAAGTCCGGCTGCTCGGCAACCAGCACCTGCTGCCCGGATTCAATCGTCATGCGTGGGCTGAAATAGGGACGCAGCTTGCGGTTCAGCAGTAGCGCAGTCCCTTTCACTTGCAGCAGATGGAAGCTGAGGTCGGTGCCGGCAAATTCCGTTGTGAGGTTCGAAAAACTGTACGAAGCAAGTGTCT
>WJJA01000103.1 GCA_014729955.1 bacterium | reverse complement strand
ACAGGAACCAAATCACGATTGACCCGGGGGACTGCGTGAAACGCCTGCCTGGTATCGTTCTGACTCTTTTGTGCCTCTGCATGTTTTCACGTGCTCAGGACCTGCAGTTCGAAGGCCGATACACATCGATGTTAAAATCCGCGAAGCTGATGGAAAACTACCAGGACTACATGTATGTAATGGGTCCGGACATCAGTCTTCGTGTCTATGATGCCGGCGATCCAACAGATCTGGTGCAGGAATCTGTTGTGGCATTGCCCGCAGGAAACAAGCGTTGGCAGGCCGAGTTTCACAACGAGTATTTGTATCTCGTGATGGGATCAGACCGTCTCTGGATCCTGAATGTTGAAGACCCGAGATGTCCTGAGTTCGCAGGGGAACTGCCGCTTGATCCATCCGAAGATTCTTACATCGAAGTGCATGACACGCTTCTTTACATCTGTGATCGAGACAACGGTCTTCGCATGTTTTCTCTCGGGGATCCGTCTCAACCAAGCTTGATTGAAGACAATCCGTTTCCTTTACCCCAATACTACTCCGGGGCGGTCAAGGCAGACGATTCCCTGCTTGTACTGCAGCACTACCATAACTACACCCAGGTGCTGGAGATTTTCGACAACTCCGTTCCCTCGTCCCCCGACTCTCTCGCCGGCTATTATCTGCCCCAATCCTACCGCACAGAACGATTGCACTGGGTGGAAAGCACCTTATGGGCTACATTTGAATTTGCAAACCAATACTATGGTTATGTGATAGACTTCAGCGACCGTGAGAACCCGGCACTGGTCGAAGAATTCCTCCTCACGAATGAACGGCTGATACAATCCGATACCCTGCTGTATTCGTTTGGCGGTGACGGTGTGCGCGCATTTAACGTGGCCGAACCGACCGATCCTTACGAGCTGGAACTTGCCGGGTCCGTCGGGCATTGGCTTCGCGCCGGCAATGTATTTGGCGATCATCTGCTGGCAACTCGACAGCAGATGGGGGTAGAGACGAAGGATATTTCGCAGATTCACGACCTTCTAATCATCGATGCAGGAGTTCAGCTTTTCGATCAGTGCTATTCCCGGATCCAGGTTCATGCAGGCCGACTGTACGGAATCAGCCATGTGCCTTATGATTGGGAGCAATCCACAGTGATGGGCGGGATCGGCACAGTCATTGATCTTACCTCCCCTGACCAACCCCACATCATCTATCAGCATGCGCAAACCACAGCAGACTATCGACAATACCCCAAACCGCAGGTTCATGACAATGCTTTGTATGTCTGCACCGGCACAGAGCCACGCATCTATGATGTGGGCGACCCGCACATCCCGGAACTCATGAACCTCATGCCCGGACAATCTCATGGTCTGGTTATTTGCGGTGATCATGCCGTCGGTGCGGATCCTGTTTTGTCGGACCACCAACTCGATCTTTTCTTGTGGGATGTCTCCGAAACGGAAATGCCGGTATTGTTGGATACGATATCGGTGGAAGCAGGCCGGGGCGAGGGCAGTACTCTCAGTTTCACGGCGGATGAAGACGCTGTCTATTTGCGGAATGTATGGTATGACTCTGAGTTGAACGCGCATTACGAGAATTATGTGGTTGAGATTCAGGCGGATACCTTTGGAGTTGTGTATCCCAACTTGTTGTCAGCCTACCCTGAAAGCTACACGTACGCTGAAATCGATGGTGACTGCCTTCTCTTCGAATCGCGTACACGTGTGGATTTCTACAACATCGAACACCGAGATGCTCCGGTCCTGGAAGCCACTCTGCAGCGGCCGCGCTTGACAGGATTCCTGTCCGTAACCATGAAAGAAGGCTGGGTCTTTGTCCTTGATGTGCGCCCCATGCTGAGAATTTACGATCATCGCGACAATACGGGACCGCCTCAATTGCATCATGCTGAACCCCTGCTCTTCACAGCCCTCGAGGTCTCCGTCGAGGACGACTATGTCGCCGTGGGCAATGAAGGCGAACTGATGTGGTTCCGTTTCACGGGATTGACGTCGGATGCACCGGAGCGCGACGCGGAGTTGATTGCGTTGCCGTCGGAGATGGAACTGTCATGCTACCCGAATCCGTTCAACGCTTCAACTACGATAACCTGCACCCTCGACCGGCCGGGGGAAGTGCGCGTGACGGTGTACGATCTGCTGGGGCGTGAAGTGCGTCGGCTCCACGACGGTCGGATGCAGCCGGGCGTGCATGAGATCCACTGGGACGGCCTCGCTTCGGACGGTGCAGCCCTGCCTTCAGGAATGTATTTCGTGCGACTTCAGGACGGCGGGCGTCAACGCACCAGCAAGGCCATGTTGCTGCGTTGACACCCGAATGCAAACCCCGCCCGGTTATTTCATCAGTACCATCTTGCGGGTCTCTTTCATCGGACCGGCCTGCACGGTCACGAAGTAGATCCCGGACGGGCGGCTTGCCCCGTTCCAGCGGAACACGTGCCGACCCGCGGGGAGGTTGCCCTGTGACAGGTCAGCCACCTCGCGGCCGAGGATATCGTGCACCTT
>WJJA01000015.1 GCA_014729955.1 bacterium | reverse complement strand
GTCTAACTCCGATCAAACACCCTGTCTGAGCTGTTTATGCCGGAGGGGATCACTTGGTAGAACGCATCATTGTAACAATTGCAGATACGTCGATATGATCACTATCATTGCATGTAGGGACACTCACAAGGAATCGCACCATGCAAGCACCGCTTGGGAAAAAGAATCTGCAGAAACTGGCAAGAAAAAAGTATCGCCGAGAATGGGGACTCTATCTGCTTGAGGGTGTATCACAGGTGCGGGATGCTCTTGCCGCGGGTGCACCGATCCGGGAAATCCTGTTCAGCTCTGAAAACCTGCAGCGGGAACGTGACCGTGCGCTGATTGAGGCAATCGCATCCCATGGTGCTGTTCGCACAGAATTGTCCCATACCGAATGGAAAGGGATCAGCGATCTCGATACCCCGCCGGGTCTTGCGGTGGTCGTGGCGAGGGAGAAGCGGGCAGATCCATCCATACCACCTCCTGAAGGACTGACGCTTGCGCTGGACGCCGTTGCTGACCCGGGAAATGTAGGAACACTGCTGCGAGTAGCCGCCTTTTACGGCATCGCGGAGGTCTGGTTGGGCGAGGGTACCGTCGAGCTGCACAATCCAAAGGTGCTGCGTGCGGCGATGGCGATGCACCTGCATGTCCGTGTCTGCGAGGAAGTCGATTTACAGGCAGCGATCTCCGAATCGCAACAGCATGGGGCAGAGGTGTTTGCGGCTGATGTAAGCGGTGAATTCGGCCGGCCGCAACCCGCATCCGGAAGTCCACGCATTCTGGTGCTAGGCAGCGAGGCGCACGGCTTATCGCTCCCGTTACTGGAGCGCGCGGACCGTCGCCTTGCTATTGCACGCAGGGGACCGGTAGATTCCCTGAACGTGGCGGTGGCGGGGGCGATCCTCGTGGACCGCCTCCTGGCCGACCAGACCGAGTAACTGGAATGAACAACCCCGCCCCTCATGGAAAACCGCCTGATCACGGGTCGATCACACCGATGCAAATGGTGCTGGTCCTTGTACTCTCTGTTCTCGCGTACATGCTTGTGCAGGTGATCTTCTTTTCCACGGCCGCGATGCATGTCGCGACCGATATGGTGTCTGATCCCGGCAAGATCGAACAGATGCTGTCATCGCCCGAAGAGCTGGAAACCCTGGCGGAGCGTGTAATCGATCTGGTCGCAAAGGGCGTCGCAGCATGGCCGTGGGATTTGAAACTGATCTTCATGTTGAACCAGGCGGTGATCATTCTACCCGTGCTGCTGTTCCTGCGCACGACGCGGCGGGATATACTCGGCGAGCTGCGAATACGACCTGTTCCGAGGAACATGCTGCTGCACGGCGCATTGGCGGGTGTAGGCCTTGCTGTCGTTGGCGACGAGCTTACACGGTTGATCGACCTGATCGTGCCGATCCCGGAAGAGATCGGTGAAGCGTTGCGCATGCTGATGACCTATGACTCCGGCTTTGATTTCCTCGTCATCTTCGCGACAATATGCCTGATTGCACCGCTTGTCGAAGAAATGCTCTTTCGCGGGTTTATTCAACGATGGACGGAAGGTCGGATCGGAGTCACCAACGGGGTCATGTTGACGTCCGCGCTGTTTGCCTTTGTGCACGGCAACAAATACTTCGTGATTCCAATTCTGATCATGGCGGTAGTCATCGGTGCAATTGCCTGGCGCACAGAATCCGTCTGGCCCTCTGTCGCCCTGCACGGCACCAACAACCTGATCGGTTTTGTGACCGCCAATGTATGGGAGGACGATCCGGGCTGGTACTCTCTGGGCGACCATGTCGCACCGTGGTGGGTGCTCGGTGCGGCGATCCTTGTCGTGTACAGCGTACGAGAAATCTTTCGATCGGCGGAGGCATCCGGCATGGGTGGGCACGGACCCGGAGGTGACACCGGCGGCAGGGTGGACAAGACCGTATAGCCCGAATATTTCACGAGTTCAAACTACGTCAGATGTGAGGCGCGAAGGATGAAGCTGTATGGTAATACCGCGAATCCTTCGCAACAAAGCAGATGACGCAGTTGGGACCGCCCGAAGGGGGAATGAATAGCTGAGATTGGCCTGGACACAATCTGTGTCAGAGAAAATCTGTATAGCGTGACATTATCTTATTGTTACTATAGTTTTTAAGAAAAGAAAGTTCTCTCCATTCATGAAATATTCGGGATAGGCAGATGCGCAAGGCTGCGCGCGTCCTCTACCGGCGATAGCTCGTCTATCAATCGATTGCCCGTGCTTCTGCTCGGTTTTGATCAGGTCGAGGACTGCGGCGGAGAAACCGTTTACCAAGCAGGACTATAGCATGACATCCCGTTTCAACACCATACGAGTAGGCCTTTCCATCAGGCAAAAAGCCGTCGAATTTGCCCTCCACGGTCGGTTTCAACTGGTACATGATGACGGTTCAACCGATCCGATCCGGGAAGGGCGCTACCATGCAACTGTGGCGGAGGCCTGCCGCGGGCCGCGCTGGGGTTTACGCCTGCGTTCCTTCCAGGCGGCTTCGGATGCGGAGACCTTTGCCGGTCGCGCGAGACGCAATGAACTGCCGAGTGAAGTGCATCGCCTGGGACGTGAACTGCGAGACGGAAATGGAAATGATCTGGCGCCGTATGTCTGGGTGGTGACCGCCGGGGACTTTCAGACTGAAGCACAGGCATCCGCAGGTGCGGAGGAATTAATCGCACCTCATGCCGATAACCTTGGTCTGCGTGCATATCCCGATCAATGGTTGCAGTTCGACGCTCTTCGTATCAACCGCCCGGAAGGGGGGCGTGTGCGGATTGAATCGGAGAACGGCACTTCCTTTACCCTGGCGAGCCCCGGTCGCATCGAGCCGCTGGACGAAGCCGCTCGTTTTGAGCTGGCAGAGGTTAGAATCGGGATTGATTTCCACTGGGACCACGTCGAACGTCTCAGCTTCCGTGGAGCACTCGATCTGGCCGTGGACGGCGAAGCGCTGACGGCCGTCAACGAGGTCGACATCGAAAGCTACCTGCTCTCATTGCTTGGCTCGGAAATGCGTTCCGACTGGCCGAAAGAAGCACTGGCCGCGCAAGCGGTGGCGGCGCGCTCCACGATTCTCGCCACACGTGGACGACACCATTACGGGGAAGCGTTCGATCTGTGC
>WJJA01000102.1 GCA_014729955.1 bacterium | reverse complement strand
CCTTTAGGACACATACGCCGTTTGGTTCGGTTTTGTCGAAATGTGGGGTGCGATTCGATTTTTCGCTGTTAAACAAGCCTTGGTGCCAGGACATAGAGGACAGAGAGTCTGGTTTTAAACGCGACTTCTTGTTCGCCGGACAGGCGCCAATAAAACCTCTAAGAAGAGGGAAACGAAGTACCAGGCAGGAAATGGCGAGGTGTATATCTTTAGGAATTACAAGTTTGTAGGAAGGATATGAGGGACGAGAAAGAGGGGTCTGTTAACTAAAAAAGGCCACGTTTATACGTGGCCGAAGCTGGCTCCTCGGGAGGGACTTGAACCCCCAACCTAGTGGTTAACAGCCACCCGCTCTACCATTGAGCTACCGAGGAAAGTGGGTTGGATACGGGGGTAAAACGGCGTGAAGGGCCTCCCCGAATCACAAGGTCCAATGATACAAAATCTCTCCGGAAAAGGCAAGATTGGGGAACTCTGAAACGGCTCCACCGGCCCGGATAATTTTGAGCTGCGAATACACACTATTCTAAAGACTAAAATAATAAGCAGATGATGTCCCAATCCTGCAGATTGTTTCCAGTGACAGGTGGTGCCCACCTGTTCATTCCCTCTTCGGGCGGTCCCACTACGTCATCTGCTTTGTTGCGAAGGATTCGCGGTATGGCAATACAGCTTCATTCTGCGCGCCTCGCATCTGACGCAGTTTGAACTCGTGAAATATCCGGGCTAAATCATTGTTATTTCTATTTACGGTAACGACACTGGATCCCGGCTTCCGCCGGGATGACACATAATGCGACAGACTGTTCCGCCAGGCTTGCCTGCCCGCATTCCAGGCAGGATGACACCTTTTCCGACTGACTGCTGTGCCGGGCTTGCCTGCCCGCATTCCAGGCAGGATGACACCTTTTCCGACTGACTGCTGTGCCGGGCTTGCCCGGCGGAACGACAATCCGGGACATCATGTTCGCGCTTCGCGTTGTAAGGAAACGGCCGCGGCCCGAGACGGATTTACCTGCGGCGCCGGGTGGGTATACTGCCGCGTGAGCAAAGCTTGCTGCCGGCCTCTTCTTGCAGGAAACGGGAATGGATCAACGACGTTTTGATTCGAGGAAGCGTTCAAGCGCCTCCAGCTTGTCCGGGCTGCCCATATCGAACCAGTTGCCTGCCACAAGGTGGACACGCACGGTACGGCCTGCCTTGATCGCATCGAGGTACGCGCGAATGATCGAACGGTACTCATGCCGCCCCAACCATTCGAGGAATCGGGGCGAGATCACATGGATGCCCAGGAAGCCGAGTTTGCGGGGTTCGCCGACCGGCTCCGTGACGACCTCTTCCCCGTCACGATTGGACAGTCCGACCATGCGGTCGTCGTCATCGACCAGAATGTAACTGGTTGATTCCCGTTCCATCACGGCAAGGGTGGCGGCATCGGTCGGCCTGTGCGAATCCCACAGGGATCGCAGGTCCAGGTCGCTCCAGATGTCGACATTGTGCACCAGGACCGGTGAGGGGCCGTGCAGGTATCGTGCCGCCTGCCGTATACCGCCGCCTGTGCCGAGGATCTCTGTCTCATGCGATTCGTGAAAGGTGAGCATGGAACGGCAGACTCGTGCCGAAGCGATCCATTCACGCACCTGCTCCGCATGGTAGTGCGTGTTGATCGTGATCTCATCGGCCCCGGCACGTTCCAGCGCTTCGAGTGTCCAGCCGAGCATGGTTTTGCGTCCGGCCTGGATCAGTGCTTTGGGGACCGTATCGGTCAACGGCTTCAATCGTGTACCGAAGCCGGCGGCCAGGATCATGGCGCGACGTTTCCGGACCTGCTGTTCTTCACGTTCCAGCTGCCAGTGGATCACCCGTGTCTTGAAGCCTTCGGCCCGGAGACGCTCCGCCGCACGTTCGACGCTGAACACCGAACGGTGCCGTCCTCCGGTACAACCGAACATTACGGTCAGGTCATTGAAGCCGCGCGCCTGGTGGGCGTTGGCGGTGAAGAGCACCAGTTGTTCGGCATGGTCGAGGAACGGCGCAGTTTCCGGTGCGTTGGTGAGCATCTCGACCACCGCCGAGTCCAACCCGCTGAGGGTTTTCATCTCCGGGATACGTCCGGGATTCGGCAATCCGCGGCAGTCGATCGTAAAACCGCCGCCGTGGCCTGCGGGATCGGCCGGCGGTCCATCCTGTTTGTAACTGAAACTGTAGAGTCGTATCAGCAAGACACTTCTCCGGTCAGGAGTCCGGATTGGAAAGATAAGGCTCCCAGGCCCTTGCTTCCAATATGGCTTCCAGAGTATCGCGCAAGGCATGCAGCTGCTTCAACTGCGGGTCCTGGTCCAGAACATGAAGCGCATTTTGCAGTCCGGTCGGTATGGAACGAAGAAAGCGTGGTTTTCCTTCGGCAATACCGTTGCGGCCGTAGCTTCCTAAAGCCTGCAGGAGACGAATCAACGCAAAGGCCTGAACATGTTCGCGCAAATGGTCTGTCGTCTGACTGGTTCGTTGTGCCATAGTGTGCAGGTGAAGCTCGATCATTTCATTACGCAACGTCCGGTCCAGCCGTGACGAAGAGCTGTAGGCGAACGACACAATGTCGTACAGGACCGAGCCGCGGCGTCCGGATTGGTAGTCGATGTAACGTAAACCGTCGGGTGTGACCATGATATTGCGGGGCTGGAAATCGCGGTAGAGGAAGTAGCTACGGTCCGGTTGGGCGAGCCGTTTACGGTGACGTTTCAAGTCATCGGCCAGCGTTTCTTCATCGATGCTCCCCGGTAAGAAGCGCCGCACAAAATGATCAAGAAAGGTTTGTTGATCGTCCAGCCAGGTTCGTTCGTCGAAGCTGTCATGTTGGTAACAGAGGGTATAGTCGATGCGATCCGCGGCTTCGACCTGGAATCGCACCAGGTCATGCACAACCTGTTGCAAGGCCGGGAGGACCGCCTCGCGATTCAGCCGGTCTGAGCTGTCACGGCAACCTTGCAGGTACTCCGCCAGGGTCGTGTCGCCGAGATCCTCCATCAGGTAGACATGCTGATTGTCGCTGACGGTGTATAGTTCGGGAACGGGCAGGCTTAACGCGAGGAAGGTTTGCGTAAAACCGATAAAGGCCAGGTTTTCCGCACGATGAGGTCCGACAATCCCGATTGCGGTACGGGATCCATAATGGAGTCGATAAATAGCCCGCCGTGATGCATCTCCACGCAGAGCTTCTATGCGCTCGGCGGGTTGTCCAAACCATCGACGTGCCTGTTCTTGCAGGTCATTGGTGTGAAGCAAGTGTGACTCCCGTTCCAGTGTACTCACAAACGGTAAGGTAGGATGCCGCCCCGGGACTTGACAACCGGGCGTTTCCGCCTGTCGCAAAATGGTGTTGGGTAAAGCTCTGCCGATGGAGTGCTCCGGAGTCGCAGGAATCGATGCGCCCCCTTCGAACCAAACGCAACCTGCCGCATTATACTCAAAACCTTCAACATCGGATCAATCCCGCAGCTCCGGGACGTTCCGGAAACCTGTGGAACAACAAGGGAGCCTTCAAATGAAAGTGGCCGTTGTGATGGGCAGCGCAAGCGATAAGGAAATCGTGGATCGAGCCCTGCCATACCTGGATTACTTTGGCATCGAATATGATGAGCAGATTTTAAGCGCACATCGCACCCCTCAACAGACCGGTGAATACGCGCAGTCGCTTGTGGACGAGGGATTTTTCGCGGTGATCGCAGCGGCCGGGATGGCAAACCACCTCTCCGGTACCATGGCGGCGAAGACACGGCTTCCGGTGATCGGACTGCCCCTGCCGGGCGGGTTGATGGACGGGCTGGACTCGTTGCTTTCCACGGTTCAGATGCCGGGCGGTGTGCCGGTTGCCACCGTATCCGTAGGAAAGGCCGGAGCGGCGAACGCAGCGGTGTTTGCCGCTCGTATCGCGGCGTTGATGGATGAAAACGTTGCGAAGAAACTGGACGAGTTTGCTCAGAACGGTTACAAGCTGCCGAAATAGCTGTTCCGTGCCTGTAGCACTCGCCGGTGATCATTCTTGATCGTGGTTTCCGCGGGTGCAGGTTTTATTCTTGTCCCAACCCGGTGCAACCCACACCGGGTTGAACCGTTCAATGAAGGATTGACGCCCTTCGGGGTGGAGACGATGCGGGAGAACGGCTGCATCGCTTGTGACTGAACCCTATATTTGAAGCTTGTGCTGACGGCAACATCAGCGTAGGCGTACAGCCTCTTTCGCAGGGACACCCTTGTGCAGAAAGGATCGGGATGGTCACGGCGTTGATCACGGGATGCCATGGATTGCTGGGACAGAAGCTGGTGGAATTGTTCGGCCCGGCGGTTGACCGGATTATCGGCGTGGACATGCATGAAAAGACACGGTTCCCCGGTCTGCAGG
>WJJA01000101.1 GCA_014729955.1 bacterium | reverse complement strand
GTTTTGGTACCGCCGACAGGTTTGAAATCGCCGTCCTGCAGCACACGCAGCAGCTTCGCCTGGATGCGCGGCGGGATGTCGGCGACTTCGTCCAGCATTAACGTGCCGCCGTCCGCGAGCGTCAGAAGTCCCGGCTTGTCCGAGTGGGCACCGGTGAACGCACCTTTGACATGCCCGAACAGTTCGCTTTCCAGCAGCTCCTCGCCGAGATTCCCGGCAAACAGCGCCAGGAAGGGCTTGTCCCCTCGCGATCCCGCATTGTGAACGGCACGGGCGATCAACTCCTTGCCTGTTCCGGATTCGCCGTGGATCAGGACGGGCAGATCAGTGGGCGCGACTCGTTCCATCAGGGCGAACACGCGTTCCATCGCCTTGGACTGCCCGATGATTTCTTCGAACGCGAATCGTCCCGCGGCACGACGCAGGCGGATGTTTTCCTCCTGCAGCGCGGCAAACGCCTGGGCACGGTCGATCGCCTGCGCGGCCAACGCCCCGAACAGACGCAGCGCATCCAGCGACTGCTCGCTGAAGGAGTTTTCTCCCAGGCGGCTGTCCATGTAAAGCACACCGATGATCTCTTCGCCCAGTCGAAGCGGAACCACCCCGATGGAGCGGATCGACTGCATGATCACAGAGGAGGAGCCGGCGAAGCGAGGATCCTGGCGTGCGTCTTCAATCAAGACCGCTTCGCCCTTTTCCATCGCCTGGTTGATGGCGGTACGGCTGGCGTCTCCGACTTCGGCGCTTTCCGGGTCAATGTGCAGGGACGCCCGCGCTTTCAAAGCTCCCTCGTCATCGGTCATCAAAATGAACCCACGCTCCGCGTTCAGGGATTCCAGAACGCTGGTAAGCAGGGTTTCCAACAAGGAACCGAGCTCCTGCTTGGCGCCGATTTCACGACCGATCTTCAGCAATCCGCCAAGCAGCGCTTCCCGGCCTGTTTCGTTCATGGCAACTCTTCGGGTTTGCGGTTCACGTAAGAATGAATAGTGGTACTTGCAGCGGTGAAGTTCAAGGTTTTGCTCGTATGGGTGTTGCCGAGGTCATCCACCACCATCACATGCCAGTTGTACGTTTGCCCCGGATTGAGGGCTTCCGATTCCGTAATGCGGTAAGTGACGACGTCTTCCGATCCGCGCTGCACGGTCTCCTGCAGGTGAATGATGTTCGGGCCGGTCACAGCGACGGTCACTTCGTACTCGATGCCGACGTTCTGTCCGAGCGGATAGGCCTCCCAGCTCAGTTCCGGAGTCGTCGATGTCACTTCCCAGGCCTGCGGGTTGATCAGCGCCAGTTCCTGGTCCAGGACACGCGAGATGGATTGCCGCCCGCTACGCCTCACGTACCCAAGATCATCATAAATAATCAGGTAGAATCCGGCACCCTGAAACCCTCGCAGTTTCGGCAACAGAAAGGTGACATCGAAATCCAGCGTCCATTTCGGACCGCCGCGAAAACTTTCCATCAGCAGGCGAAGGCTGTCGGCAATCTCAATGTGCACTTCGCTGACTTCATCGCGGTCGGTCACAAAGGCTTCCACCGAAATGACCTGCAAAGGATCGCCGCCCTCGATTTCGGTATACGCCGTTTTGACCTGGAAGTTCTGGATCACGGGAAGGTTGTCGATCAAGTCGGTGGTGCCGTTGGAAGACGCGCCGGGGTCCAGTGGATTGTTCCGTGGTGCGTCGCACCCGGTCCACAAGGCCGAAACAGCGAGCAGACACGCAAGACATACAGCCGCTCGAATACGCGTCACGAGATCACCCTTTCCTTGCATTCATAGGCTGTGCACAACATACACACCTTCGCGGTCCGGTGCAAGCGGAGTCCATGGAAAACCCCATGATCAAAGGAAAAAACGAGAGATCTCGCACTCTTGGGGACGGTCATTATCGCAACACCCCCGGGGGATGCTGTTATCCCGAATATTTCACGAGTTCAAACTGTGTCAGATGTGAGGGGGAAGGATGAAGCTGTATTGCCATACCGCGAAGCCTTCGCAACAAAGCAGATGACACAGTTGGGACCGCCCGAAGGGGGAATGAATAGATGAGATTGGCCTGGACACAATCTGTGTCAGAGAAAATCTGTATAGCGTGACATTATCTTATTGATACTATAGCTTTTAGAAAAGAATGTTCTCTCCATTCATGAAATATTCGGGTTAGAGGACGGATACCGATGGATTCAGGGTTTCAAGGCGATTTTCAGCAGGGTTTGCACATCGGTGTCTGCGCCGGCCTGTTTCGCGGCACGAGCAGCCAGTTTTTCGGCCATATCCTGCGCGTAGCCCAACGCCGTGAGCGCCTGTACCGTCTCGTACACCGCCCCCGCCGTGCCCGCATAGCTGCCACCGCCGCCGGTTGCATCGGCACCGTCTCCGGACGTTCCCAAATCCTCCCCGAACGCGCCGCGCAGCTCAATCACCAGTCGTTCTGCAAGCTTTCGTCCTACACCCGGCGCGGCGGTGAGACGCTTCCAGTCCCCCGCGGCGACCGCATCCCGCAATGTGGAGACTGTGAGCGACGATAGGATCGCCTGCGCGACCTTCGGCCCGACCTTGCTGATGGAAATCAGTTTGCGAAAGGCTGCACGCTCGGCCTCATCGGCGAATCCGAACAGCTGCAGCACATCCTCTCGCACATGCAGGTGCGTCAGAAAACGGAACCGTTTGGACCGGCCCGCTTTTTCATAGGTGTGCACGCTGATGGAAAGAAAGAAGCCCACTCCACCGACATCGACGACGGCATGTGTGGGTTCGATATGGACGATTTCGCCTTCAATCCGGTCAATCATGGAGCAGGTCCCGGTGCTATTATTTCAGCAGTTGCAGTTTTCGTCGATTCAGGTGGCACAAGGCGACGGCAAGGGCGTCAGAGGTATCCAGCGGCATCGGCGGTTCTTTCAAACCGAGCAGGCGCTGTACCATGAACTGCACCTGCTCCTTGCTCGCCCCTCCGTTGCCGACGACGGACGATTTCACGAGGCGTGGCTCATAGGAAGCGACCGGTATCCCGGCACGACCGGCGGCCAGCAGCAGCACCCCTCGTGCCTGACCGAGCGCCAGGGCCGCGCGTGCCGACTTGCCGACGAACGGATCCTCTACCGCGACC
>WJJA01000100.1 GCA_014729955.1 bacterium | reverse complement strand
GTTATGATCAAATCCACGCGCCGGGCGCCATCCGTCATAACTGTGGCAGTCGAGGCAGCGATCAGTCAGTTGTTCACGGTGCTCGTCCACGTGGCAGGTGATGCAACTGCGGTCCAGTCCGAGAAAGGTGCTCTGCGGATCGACGGCCTCGTGGCCGGCCAACCACGCTTGCTGGAATACCGCCTTGTGGCACTCTTCACAATCCGGTTCGGTGTGGCGCCCCTCCAGTGTATAGCCGGTCATCCTGTGATCGAAGCTCGTCTTTCCCTCGGGCCAGTGGACCAGCTCAGCGTCACGACCGGCGTGCTCCACATGACATCGCGAGCAGTTTTCCGCACGCACCGCCTCGGATACATGGTAGCCTTCATTGCGGTCGATGCGCTGTTTCAGTGCGGTATGGCAGGCAAGACACTTCTCCGCGCTCAGTTCACGCTGTCCCAGTTCGTGGCATTGGGTGCAGTTGGTGATGCCTTCCAGTTCTTCATGGGCGTACGACAGCTTGCCGGGAGAGATCTGTGCCTGAACAGGAGATGCAGACAGGACAAGAAAGAAGAAGATCAACAGGTATGCGAATGAAGAGTCCCTGGATATAGCATCACCCTCTGGTAAACCCGGGGCAGGCCCCTGTCCACCCGCCCGTATCGCGAAGCGGTTCGGGCCGGCCTTCGTGGAGCCTGTCACCTCGAGTTCAAAATCACGCATCCAGCTTCTCCCCGAATTTGCGTGTAAACTCGATGCCCGCGTTCTGCAGGAACTGGATCGGCAGCTCACCGCCGATCATGACAAACACATGGTCGTTGGACAGTTCGATCGCTTCCCCGTTCTGCTCCAGTTGCACCTTGTCGTCTTCGATTCTCGTAACGTTGGAGTTGAAGAGTGGTGTGATTCGTCCCTGCTGCACCGCCCCCTCAAACCTGTCACGGTTGCCTTGTTTGATACGGAACAGCGCCTCCTTGCGGTAGGAGAGATGCACGGTGTTGCCCGGCTGCTCCGACAACGAAGCCGCCGCTTCCACCGCGCTGTCGCCTCCGCCCACCACGAGAATGCGAAGACCCTGGAATCGCTCGGGATCGATCAGTCGATAGGCAACCTTGCTGCTCTTCTCGCCTTCGACTCCCAACTTGCGGGGTGTGCCGCGACGGCCGATCGCCAGCAGCACACGGCGTGCCTGAAAGATCCCGCTGTCTGTGGTTATGGTAAAATACCCGCTGGTACGCCGAATATCCTGCACCTTCCGATTCGCGTGTACCTTGAGGTCCACACGATCGAACACATCCTGAAAGATCTCCATCAGGCTCTCTTTCCGGATTTCGCGCACTTTCACCTTACCGTACAAAGGCAGGTCCATCGGCTGAGTCATTACCAGTTTTCTACGCGGGTAGTTCAGGACCGTGCCGCCGAGGTCGTCCTGGTCCACGGTCGCGAAACGAAGCCCCTCCTGTTTCGCCCGCAACGATCCGGAGATGCCGGATGGTCCCGCGCCGATGATCAGCAGGTCGAGGACCTCTTCAGTCTTGTCGCCGCCGGATTCCCTCTCCTCCTGTTTAAGGCTCTCGGCGATGAATCCAACCGCCTGGCGTCCCTGCTCGACCGCGTTCCTGATCAGACCCATGCCGCCCAGCTCGCCGGAGATGTAAATCCCGCGTACGTTGGTTTCGAATCGACCGGTCACATGAGGGATATCCACACCGCGTTTTTCCGTGCCGATCACCAGGTCAATGGCATCCACCGGACAGGCCGCCGCACACATGCCGTGCCCGATGCAGCGGCTCGGGTTGATCAATTTGCCACGGTTGTTGATCAGGCCGAGCACATCATATTCCGGACATGCCTTTACACAGGCGCCGGTGCCGATGCAGGTGTTGGGATCGATATAGGGATGCAGCGAAACCGGCTGGTCCTGACCGGACTCAACCGCTTCATCGTAGGTCGCCTGGGCTTTTGCGCTCTTGCGGCGCTCACGCAGGATATAGACGGCCGGAATGAGAACCACCACAAGACCGGTCGCTACATAGATCAAGGTTTCAAGCATACTGCTCCCATATGCGTTCGGTGGTCCCCGGTGATCATAAATATAGCTGGATTTCACAGGAGGACCAAATAGGCTAACAATTAAGGGAGTAGAACATTGGCATTCGTGCTGACAGTGTATCCATGCGGAGTGTGCATGACCCCGGCTCGTTCCGTCCGGTCTTGGCCGCGAAGCGGGTGTGACCTGACCGCTGCACAACAAAAGTACCTCAGAAAACCCAGGTATACCCGAACAGAACCACTACCCCGATATGCACGAACATGATCAGGAACATCACGGCGGCGAACGGACGGTGGATGATATGCCAGTGGTGCAGCATCGCCTGCGCGGCGTCGAGGAAACCGATACGACGCGCCAGTTTCTCCTGTTCATCGGCAAGTTCCATCACACGTTTAATCTGGGTAGTGTCCAGGCTTGTTTCCCGCTTCAGGGTTCGCTTCAGATTCATCCGACGGAATGGTCGGGCAAGATCCCCGAACACCAGGGCGGGCAGCGCGCTCCAGGTGCGTTTGCTTTCACTCCCTGATTCGCTGCCGATGTGGGACTTGATCTTTTCGACAGCCGTATCGTCCATTCCGGAGATCCCCTGCAGCTCGATCCAGTAATTCCGTTCCTGTTCCTCCAACTCCTGCCGTCCCACCTCCGCGCCGGTTCGCGTACGCGGAATCTGCAGGTAGAGATAGCGTCCCAGTACCCCGCTGAGCGCCACCGCCGCCATTGACCAGAACGACACCGCGACAATTCCGCCGAACTTGAAGGACGTGTGGTAGAGGATGATCAGCGGTCCGGTGATACCCATCCAGATGTGATAATTCAACCACATCCGTATGTTGCCCCAGTTGCTCATGAAATGCAGCCGTTTGCGCAGCACGTACCCAAGCAGCATAAGCAGCAGCACGCTGCCGACCACACCCAGTCCGTGCCCGATCAATCCGCCGGGCTTCCAAAGCTCATACATGGGATGGTGGGACCGTTCCGCCACGGGCAGAGTGTAGTAAGGCTGACCGTAAACAGCCAGGCCGATGACAACCAGTACGGTGAAGGTGTAAAAGATCGTCAGTAGGATTCGATGCAGCAGTTTCATGAAGAACGTTCCGTTGATGAACCAGGGTGCGGTCTGTTCTGTAACACGAACCACCAAGGTAATATATAGAAACCGATCAATAATGGCTCTGCAGTTGCCTGCTCTGCGGTAGAATGCAATACAGCAGAGCTCCACGGGAGTCAACGCTCGCAATCACACACGAGATTTGAGTCAGGAAGGATGGGAAATTCGTCAGTCGGGCTCAACCGGAAGCATTGTAATGTGAGTATTGATAACAAGTGGTAATGGCTTGATCGGAATCGGCAACAAGGCTGATGACGCACCTGGGACCGTACGCGGGGTGAACGAGTCAAAAGGTTTTGCTCTTTACCTCAGAGTACAAACCGTTGCCGGGAAGATGTGACAGCTGTAATAGCATCCTCTTGCAGAGGCAGTCTTTACCATAGATTGCTTTCTTCATTCATGAAATATCCAGGTTAAGGAGGGGATCTGCCGCGTGCGTTTATGCCGCGGATTGCATCATGAAAAGCGACAGGGTTTGCGACTATGGATTTGGGTGTTCTTCATCCCGCCTGAGATGGACACTTTGCCGAAGTGTATCGCCCGGCATGTTCACCAGGCGCGTGGTGGGATAGGCAAATGAGATGTCCGGCCTGAGGCTGAACTGGTCGAGCACATCCTTCCAGATCGCCTCTTCCGTGCCACGGCGACGACGCGGGGCAGTGAGGTATCGTATGGTCAACAGTACACCCCACTCCCGCACCGATACATACACCGTCGGGCTAAGGTTCTGGTAGTGAATCATGTAGCGGGAAGAGGCTTTCTGCACCTGTCGGTGGGCTTCCGCTTCCAGGTGCTGGGCGTGACGTGACGCAATATCACGCAAAATCTCTTCCGCATCTCGCCAATTGCTTTCGAAGGTCACACGCACCGGCAGTTCATGCCAGATGTACTGGAAACCGGTGTTGTAGTTCGCCTGGGTGTTGGTGAAGACACGGCTGTTCGGGATGTGGATAATGCGTCCGGTGCTCTGGTCCGCATCCACCCAGTTACCGACCTCCAGCACAGTGAATTGAAACAGGCGAATGTCGACCACATCGCCGATGGTGTCATCGACTTCGATTCGGTCGCCTACCTTGAACGGCTTGCGCCATGCGATGAACATCCAGCCGATGAAGTTCATAATGACGTCCTTCATCGCAATGGCGATACCGGCGGAGAAGAGGCCGAGGAAGGTGGAGATTGATTCGAATCCGCGGATCCAGGTACGCGCAAGCAGCAGCAGAATCAGGAAGGTAGCGACATGGGAGCTGGTTTTGCGCCACTGGTACCGGGTTTTCGGTTCGACGGTCCGTTTGCGTACCAGCAGCAGGATCACAGCACGCAGCAGCATCACCGCGATAATCACCAGTAGTGAGAAGACAACCTTCTCCAGCACTTCGGGGCTCAGCCCGAAAACATCGACCCACCACTGCTTGATATCTTTCACAAACCGGTCCATATGCCCTCATGATGCGTGTTCGTCGGAAATCTACGACGTACAAGGGGGAGATGCGGTGGTTCTGGATGAAAACAGGAAGATGTCCGAGCGAAAAGGAGCGGCGACCTGCAGCCTCACGATCCGATTCTGAGCAGCCGAAGCGAATTGGCGACCACCAGGAGGCTTGCCCCCATATCCGCAGCAATGGCCATCCAGAGTGTGGCGACGCCCATGGATGCGAGCAGAAAGACAGCGGCTTTCAGGGCAAGCGCAAAACCGATGTTGACGTGAATCGTACGGACCGTGCGCCTGGAGTGACGAAGCAGCCAGGGCAGCCGCGTGAGATCATCTTTCATCAATGCGATATCGGCGGTTTCGATGGCAACGTCCGTACCGGCAGCGCCCATCGCGATGGAGAGTGGCGCGGCAGCCAGAGCGGGCGCATCGTTCACTCCGTCCCCGACCATCGCCACACCTCGGCCTTCGGCTCCCAACCGTTGTACTTCGAGAAGTTTCTGTTCGGGCAGCAGTTCCGCACGGACATCGTCGATACCCATTGCGCTCGCAATTCGACGGGCCGCACTGCCCGTGTCGCCGGTGAGCATCACTGTCTTTTCGATCCCCAGGCGACGCAGCGCTTCGACCACCTCTCGCGCCTCATCTCGAGGTTGGTCGGCAATGGCGAGGTAGCCCGCGATCCGCTCGTCGATGCGTACTTCAACCGCCGTTGCGCCGTCCGACCGGATTTCTTCAAGCACCTGCATGATCCGTTCATCCTGCTGGGCTTCGTCCGGACGCCCGACATAGATCGAATGCCTGCCGAGCATCCCGGTGATGCCACGGCCGGACAGGGTTTTGACATCGGCAACGTCCGACGGATCGATCCCGCGCACGGATGCATCCGCCAGGATTGCTTTGGCGAGGGGATGGTTGGCGTGCGTCTCCACCGAGGCGGCATAGCGCAGCAAATCGGTCTCCGATGTGCCGTCGACCAGATACACCGCGGTTACCTGTGGCTCACCACGAGTAAGTGTGCCGGTCTTGTCGAAGGCGATCACCTTCAGATGCGCGGGTGCTTCGAGAAAACGTCCGCCCTTGATCAGCACCCCGGCTCGTGCCGATGAAGCCAGCCCTGCGACGATACTCACCGGTGTGGAGATTACGAGCGCGCACGGACAGCCGATAACAAGCACCACCAGCGCGGTGTAGAACCAGTGCGCCCAGCCACCGCCCAGCAACGGCGGCACCACGGCGACAAGTGCGGCGATTCCGAGCATCGCGGGCGTATACCAGCGCGCGAACCGTTCCACGAACTGCTCGCTCGGTGCTTTCTGCGACCGCGCTTCACGCACCAGTTGGAGGACACGTGCGATGGTCGAGTCCGACGCAGCCTTCGTGACACGGATTTCGAGGGTGCTTTCGCTGTTCAGCGTGCCCGCGAAGACATTCGAACCGGCTAATTTGGAAACAGGGTTGGATTCGCCTGTGACGGCCGCTTCATTAACATAGCCGGCGCCGTTGGTCACCTCGCCGTCCAGCGGGATCTTCTCACCGGCACGCACACGAACCACCGCGCCCACAGGCACCTCTTCTACGGGTGTCTCGAACCACTCCCCGCCGGCTTTTTCACGCCACCGAGCACGTTCCGGCGCAAGCTCCATCAGGGCTTCCACCTCACGTCGGGCGCGACCGACACTCCAGGCCTCCAGCATCAGGGAAATCGCGAAAAGGAAGGTAACGGTGCCCGCTTCAAACCATTCGCCGATGCCGATCGCTCCCGCAACCGCAATCGTCATCAGCAAGTTCATATCCGGGCGGATCCGATTAACGGCATACCACGCCTTCGGAAGAATGTGCCAAATCCCTGCAGCGACCGCGAACGCATAGGCGATTACAGCAGGTAGCGGCGCCTTTGACTCTTCCGCACCGACTGCGGCCGACCAACCCTCAAGGATTCCGTGCAGGAGAAAGCCGACAGCGACCAGAACCCCGGATGCGATAACCAGCAACGTACGTCCCCTGCGCTGCCAGAAGCTGCCGTGCACTTCACAGACACCGTCCGCGCAACAGCTCGGCACGTCTCGCATCGCCTTCATCCCGGTCTTACCGACCGCGCGGACAATCTGCTTTTCGATGGCAGCGCCGTTGTCGCCGGTGGGTTGTACCGTCATGGTGCCGTTAAGGAGATCGAAACTGAGACGCTCATCATCGCCTACCAGCGGGGCGACTTCACGTTTCAGGATCGCAATCTCTTCCGCGCAATCCATGCCTTGTACGTGAAATGTCAGGGATTCGGGCATGATCATCTTGTTTGCTTACCGGATACGATGGGAGTAAGGTAATCCTAAATTCGGATGAGGTTCAAACCACCCGAACGCATCAAACCTCCTTGCGAGCGGCTCGTACGGTCGGCAACAACCACCAGGGCACATACGGGTATTCATGGTGCTCGAGGTGATACCCGAAATGGTAGCAGCTCACGAACGACCAGAAGGGTGAATAGTCGTTGGACGTACTGTGGTGCGGATTGTCATGGCCGCCTTCGATATCGCGATGCGGCAGGAAGGTGCCGAAGTAGAACAGCTGGAACGTGGAGAGAATCGCCGGGCCGGCCCAGAAGAAGAGCAGATTCGGTACCGTCACTCCCGCGAAATGATGCAGAATATTGAAGACGACAGCCATGCCGATGATTTGCGGGATGCTGATATAGGAACGCAGGAAACTGACGTACCAGGCGAAAAATCCAGTGCGGGAGCCATCGTGAAAGTCCGGATCGCCCTGTGTGCCCGGATGCTTGTGATGCTCCCAATGCTTGGACATCATCTTGCGATAGTCGAACAGTGCATATAGGATGACCGCAGTCCAGCCGAAGAGATCGTTCACACGTCGATTGCGGCGATGCACAGCACCGTGCATCGCGTCATGGGCGGTGATGAACAGGCCGGTATAGAGGAATGTCTGCCAGAGCGTGCCGACCGGCACAACCCACAGCGGCATCTGTGATACAGGAATCGTCAGCAGCACGGTCAGGCTGCCGAGCCACAGACCGATTACCGCAAGGGCGATCCAGACCCCTGGTGTCGCAGGGATCTCGGTTGATTTGATCACATCGGTCTGCGCATGAGTCGTCATAGCAGCACCAGGATGAAATAGGCGATCTGGGCCGCGTAGACATGCAATCCGAGCGGATGGGTCTTCCGACTGAACACCCCCATACGTGCACCGATCCAGGCGAACAACCACCCGAGCACAAACCAGGCAAAGTAATTTTGCCACGGCACCACATCGCCCGCCCATGTCCAGTAGTTCAACCGTACCGCGGCCGGTTCCATCAATACATCAAAGACAACCATCAGAACGGCGATCAGCGGCACGAAAAGCGTGGGCGTTTTCTCCATAAGCCCGGGAAGGACCCGTTGCGCAATCGCAAGCGACGAAATTTCCATCAGCACCCACGCAAAACCGATCGCGACCGGCACGCCGAACAGCTGCGGGTGCAGCACACGGCCGTACTGATAGCTGCCGAACACCTGCCCGGTTTTGACGCCGATGGTTTCCGCCACGAATCCCCCGACAAAGACGATCCCGACCCAGATCGCAAAACGCTTCACGGCTCGTCGATCACCGAGACGCGCCCGGATCTCCCGGGCGGTGAGCAGGGCGGCGAGCGCGATCATCATCGGTCCGGCCAGCAGGCGCATAGGCGCTTGCAAGACATCGAGCACATGCCACAGGCCGCCGGCAAGCAGCAGGAGCCAGACCATGCCTGTAATGATCACGTCTGTACGTTTCATCCGACCCTCGTACTCTGCGTCAACCTGCGTCCCTTCCACTGTATATCACCTCTGCGAGAGCCCCGAAAGGATTCCCACCCGATCAGAAGGGTGCTCAAGACCGCAAGCGGATGCAAAAACAGGGGCGTCAGTTTCGGGTAGGCGAGGTAGCGTCCCTGTACATACCGCATCAACATGGTGCCGACATACATGCCCATCCCGACCAGACGGATCCGTTTGAAAAACAGTAACACGACGGGCAACACACCACCGGTGAGAAGAAACAGAGTCGCCGCCAGGTGCGCGGGTACGCTTTTCCCGAACAGCCCGAACAGGTTTTTGCGATAGCCCGCACGCACCTCTCGCGCGCCCCGATACATCCGTGTGAACACCTCGCCCGTGCCCGCGCCGGTCAGGATGCGCCGCCCGTGTCGTTTCATCAGACGACTCAGCTCAACATCTTCGACGACGCGGTCACGCACCGCCGCATGTCCGCCGACCTGCTGATACGCCTCACGACGAAAGGCGATCCACTGCCCGTTCGCCGCCGCCATCGTGACAAACGGCGTCTTTAGCGTCAACCACAACGGCAGCAGGGCATACAAGAGCAGATCGACCGTGGAAACCACCAGTTTTTCCGCGGCGGTTTTCGTGATCTGCTGCGGAAACACAGAAGCCATGTCGAGCTGATGCCGCTCCATCCATCCCACGGTCCGTTTCACCGCAGTCGGTGCGTGACGCACATCCGCGTCCGTGAATATGAGTAGGTCGCCCCTCGCTTCGCCGGCCAATTGATAACAGGCGTGGTTTTTTCCGGTCCAGCCGTCAGGCAACGGCTTTCCTGCGATCAGGCGTACGCGACGATCTTGACGAGCAATGTCGCGTACAATCGAAGCGGTACGGTCACTGGAACGGTCATCCAGCACGAGGATCTCAAGAAACGGCCACTCCTGCTGTCTCAGGCTCTGCAGGCAGCCCAGAATGTTCTGTTCCTCGTTTCGCGCCGGCACGAGCACTGACACCGACGGTTTCCGTCGTGGTGCGCGCGCATGATGTAGAAACGGTCCCGCAACCGCATTCCACAACATCACCCCGAACATCATCCAGGGGATCAAAAGCAGGAGAAATATCCCTATCACAATCATCGAACGATCCTCCGAAACCTCTTTCCAAGAGTACTCATCCGTTCGTTCACCGAAGGCTGACCACGCAGCAGGAGGCGTCCCCTTTCGCCCTTCGCAATGCGCTCTGTCATCTCATCAAGCAGCGCGACCATTCGTTCGTCCCACGCTTCAGCCTGCCACCCCTCCCCTTCGAAACGAACCGGTCCTCCGCATTGCAGGAACAGGTCGGGGCGCTGGTCCCTCAGGAACACGGGCTTGATCCCGACGGGCAGCATCTGGAGCGGCTTTCTGTACCGTTTCACCACACGTTCCAGCCCGCGTTTCACACCCAGCGGCCGCCGGTCCCACGGTAAAAGCTCCCCCTGGGGATACCACACCAGTGCGGGTGCGGTCGGGAGGTCCGGGGTCCAAATGTTGTCAGACGACCTGTCCAACGCCCCCTGCACTCGCCTTCCAATCGTCATTCCTTCACGTTGCTCCAGCCTTGCGACCGTATGCATCACCGCCTTGCGCACTTCCGAAAGACTATCCTGCCGGATGCCGTATACACCAAGCTTTTGAAAGAAAAGGTTCTGAGCCAGTTGTTCTTCCAGCATCATCAGATGGAACGGTCGTCTCCACAGACGACGATTGAGCAGGTAGACAAAAAAACCGTCCCACCAGGTGCTGTGGTTCGGTGTCAGCAATACCGGAATGCGCGGATCTAGATCGGGTGATGAACCGAGAAGGCGGATGCCGTGGAAATGGCGCTGCATCAGGCGGTCGATGTAGAGATTGAACAGAGGCGGCGCCCACCAGCGTGGATCATCCTTGATCATGCCGCATCCACCGTTTCAGGCGTCTGTGTCATCGCCGGCAGTTCAAACCGTGTCCGAATCCATTCGGTCAGCAGCATGGTCAGCTTCCTCGGCTTGGATACATATACACGTCCTTCAAAAGGATTGCATGCCCGTTGCTCCAATTGGCTCAGGATGCCGCTGTACATCCGTGCCGCTGAAGAGACGGCAAAGCGGGCGTCACGATCCAGCATGGCGATCCCCGGCTCGGCAACCGTGTAGTAATCGCGTGCCCGCTCCACCTGGAACCGCATCAGGGACGCAACCTCATCCGTAAACCGGCCGTCCAACAGATCCTCCTCGGACACACCACCGGCTTCGAGCTCCTCGCGCGGCAGATAGATCCTGCCGAGACCCGCATCCTCTTTCACATCCCGCAAGATATTGGTCAGTTGCATCGCCACCC
>WJJA01000099.1 GCA_014729955.1 bacterium | reverse complement strand
TGTCACCAAGCAGGGCTGACAGCGCAGGATTCAGTTGTTGCCGACCGGTCGGTTTTGCATGCAAACACCCCCTGTACCTCGATGTGCAGGGGGTGCGCTCTCTATCGGCCGACCGTTTTATCATCTAACCCGAATATTTCATGAATGAGGAAAGCGATCTATGGTAAGTGATTGTTTTTAAAAGAAGATGTCCCCCCAGTTTGTCACTTCTTCCCGGCGACGGTTTGTACCTTGAAGTAAAAGAGGAAAACTCATCTATTCATTCCCCCTTCGGGCGGTCCTAACTTTGTCATCTGCTTTGTTGCGAAGGATTCGCGGTATTGCCATACAGCTTCATCCTTCGCACCTCACATCTGACACAGTTTGAACTCGTGAAATATTCGGGCTAAGTATCACATTATCTCTTTTCACGTTTCTTTTTCCCGTTATCACTCCCATCCTGTTGTTCCCAGGGAGCCACATCGAGGGAGGGAATCGGCAGGCTGTAGGGTGTCGGAGCGGTCACCTGCAAGGTGCCGCCTGGAAGAAGCGGCGGAGGGGTCTGCAGGTCACGCGGCCGGCGCCAGTGAAAGCCGCCGTCCGGGTTGATCACCACCACGACGTAACCGGCTTCGGGGGAAAATCCGCCGACAGATCCCTGCCAGCCCTGTTGCTGCCCGGCATGCCAACCGGGCTGCAGCGACCCGGCCTCCCACTTGTAGACACGATCGGAAGTTTCCTCATAGCTGCTGCTGGAGAAACCGGACTGTACCATGCCCGACGAGCTCATCGATCCGGGATACGGAGCCCCGGCGCTGACCAGCGTCATGCCGGGCTGGATGATCCCCATGTCGATGGTGTCCGCATCCATCGCCGCGCCGACCATCTCCAGATCGATCTCGCCCGCGCCCTCCGGGATCACCAGCCAGTAGCCGCGGCGTGTGTCGAGCATGTCCAGCGTCCCCTGCCACTCTTCGTCCGTCGAGTGGTAGAAGGCGCCGTCCACCACACCTCCGACCACGGTCACCAGGCGGCTCGCTTCATCCCACTGCTCTCCACCGGGCAACTGGTCGCCGAGCACGTTCTCGAGCGTGGGATCTTCGGGCAGCAGCGGGAACGAGACCAGGTGCGTGCCTTCGGACACGGTCATGGTCCAGACGCCGGCCAGGTTCGACGGGGTTCCGAAGGTCTGTTGCGCCGTTGCCGTTGTGCTGAAAAGCAGAAGTCCGCACAGGACGGCCGTGACGCTGTATCTTTTGCTGTCGTTCATGATCGTGCCTCGGTTACTGGTGCTGCTCTCTCGATGTCGTCTGTGTCAGGTCACACCCTGCTGACGCAGGCCGGAACCCGGTTCAACACGCAAAACCCATCTTCCCCGATCGAAGGGTCATTTCAGCAGGATCAGTTTCTTCGACGCGGTGAACGATCCGGCCCGCATACGGACGAAGTAGAGCCCGGATGCATGCCGGGTGCCGTCCCAGCGCACACTGTGCCAACCCGCCTCGTGGACACGTCGCCCGAGAACCGCCACCCGCCGCCCCAGCAGGTTAAACACCTCCAGTTCAGTGAAGGCTTGTTCCGGCAGGGCATAACGAACGGTCACGGATGCGTTGAACGGATTGGGATACGCCTGCCCAAGCGCAAACTCGCGCGGCAGACCATCCTCGTGTTCCTCCACGCTGTTGAACGCCCCGCTGACTACGCGCCGGTATTCAGTGGATTCTGTCGTGTCTCCCTGCGAAACGGCACGCACCCGCCAGGTCAGTTGCCCTCCGCGCGGCGCGCTGAACGCCAGGCTGTCGAATATGACATGCGCGCTCGTGTCCGGACCAACGAACACTTCGTCCGTCTCTCCCTGAAATTCGAACATGATCGAATAGAGCGGCACGCTGTACGGGTCTTCATCCACGCAGGTGTACCATGAGAAATCAGACCGCGCTTCGTGACGCTGGGCGAAGTCGCGCGGTTCACCCAGTGCAAACGGTTGCGGACGTTCGTTGTTAACTTCTCGCACGAGGGCGACCTCATCAATGCCCCATCCCCAGGAAGCGTCGTTGCCGTCCGTGGCAACAACCCATTCCAGGCGCCGTCCCACCGTCCCGAACATCGAGCGTAGATCAACGACGACCGTGCTCCACCGATCCCCTTCGCCGCTGTAGGCATCGTGACCCGAGGCCGGGTTGGACATCGGCGCGAGGCGGTGTGTATACGGCGCAATCGGTTCCAGCGGCAGGGGATCGCCCACATCGGTCCTGATCTGCAGGAAGCCGCCGTCGCCCGCATACCCGGGGTCTGCCCAATCGCCGATTTCATAATCAAACCACTGCCGGAAGGTGAGGAGAAACGGTCCATGCCCGCGAAGATCCAGCGCCGGTGATTGCAACCGGTGCAGGGTGCTCGCATTGATCCGGCCGTTGAGGTTTGTCTGTGCAATGTTATCACCGGCGAACGCGCTGTCCGGATGATGGAACGGCTGCCCGAACTCCCATGCGTCGTCGACAATCCAATCGTCCGTCGTCTCCGGCTCGAACCCGGTCATGAGCGGTACGACAGGATCGTCGGTGAGAACGAATTCGTACCATCCCTCTTCCGGCATACGCGCCGGGTTGCCGGTTGCGGAGCGGTCACGGGTGCGTATGTGCCACTTCAAAGTATCCCCGACAGCCAGGTCGGCGGCGTCGATACCGTCGAAGGATGCGCTCCAGTACCTGCCCTGCACGGGTTGCAATCCTTGACGATGGAGACGGGCAGGCGAGAGCATCACGACGGAGACCGTGTCGACCTCCTCCGGATCGCCGATAAACACCGTCGGCCATGCCGGCCAGGCCGCCAGGGGGAACTCGTCGAAAAGGATCGGCAGAGCGTTTACCGGCAAAGTGTCCTGGTGGGTCGCGAGGTTGATCAGGCGCATCGGCGACAGCTCGGAGCGGTTGCCGGAGGCATCGACCCCGCGTACCGCCGACCGCCAGATGGCGCCGTAGGCGAGACCATCGAACTGCGTCGGGCCGCCGAAGTTCATCCCGGCCATGCGACGGTCGGCCCGGTAACTCCAAACCACCGGACTGTTGACCGAAAGCTCGGTCGTATCCGCGACGATCTCGTACCCGATGAAGTGACCGTCCTCTACACCTTCCCACGAAACCGTGACTTCCCCGGACTCGGAAACATGGTCCACGTCGTAGTCCGGGCAGGCCCCCGGCGGGGTCGTGTCGTCCGCTTCCCAGCTCTCGTACCAGTCTTCCACCGCTGCGAAGAACGGTTCGTAAAAATCGAGCAGCGGTTGGTAGGTTTCATAGACCGGCGGACGCTCCTCGCCGAGCAGGTCGTCGAAAGCGACATGGCCCTGCAACGGCCAGGGGTATTCCTGCACTTCGATATGAATGAAGTTCTCCAGCGCCCTGTCATGCCGGTAGTTCAAGTGGATGCGATACTCGTTCTGGTTGCCGGGGTCGCCGCGCAGACGTGTGGCGCGCGGGATCAGCAGGTTGCCCTCTTCATCGTGATAGTAGAAGTAATCGCCGACTTCGTAGTTGAGCCAGTAGTAGTCGTTCACTTCGACGGCGGGATGTGTGCCGAATGTGTTCTCCGGGATCACCTCCCGCGGAGTCATATGAATGAAATCGAGGTGCTCGTTCGTGACATCGCGCAACGGCTGGTGCAAGTTGCGGATGGTCTGCCCGGCGGAGCAGACGACCGGCGAAATGTTGTCGTGGGTCTGGTCGAAGCTGTGAATCTGCCAGACAATCGGTCCGTCCGGGTACGCAGCCTCCATCGAATCGACGAACACCTCCTGGAACACGTTCAAGAGGCCCAGCCCTGTTCGTGAGGGGTCGGCGAGGGACTTGGCGTTGGTGTAGTTGCCCTCCTCGGTCCAGTGCACACTGCGACCGGTGCCGTGGATGGTCAACGCCCCCGCATCGAAACGCAGGAACATGTCGATTGCGGCAACGATGCCGAAGAAGTCATCGTTCGGGTGCACCATCTGGATCATCGTGTTCGCGCGTTCGGCGTCCGGCGACCATATATAGATACCCCAGCCGTTTCGGAACGAACCGATCACATCGTCGTCCGCCGATGAGCTGTAGCTCTCGTCGACAAAGCTGGAATCCAGCTGTTCGCGCAGCATGAAGTACTCGCGGCCGTACTCGGTGTCATGAAATCGCACCAGCTCATAGCGCCAGGACTCGACGCTGTCGGCAATCCAGTATTCAACCGCCGGCAGGTTTTCACGTATCAGCGCCTGGAAGGCATGCGCGAACATCTGTCGGACGTTGTTTCCGTACGGATTGTCCGGAAGGTGGCGATAACTGCCGAAACCGTCGGTTTGTGGGTCGAGGTCGGGCGGTCCGTAATCGTTGTAGCCATCGTCCGCGTCCCCTTCAACGGTGTGCGTCACCCAGTTGTCGTACGCACACCCTTCTTCCTCGCCGGCCAGAAACTGCCGAAGGCTGCCGGTTTCTTCAATGATCTCGCCGTATGCCGCTGCAGCCGCAAGAAGTGCAGCCGCAACACACAAAATGGGCCTGCCTGCCGTTCGCATCTTTCTCTCTCCGCCCGAAATGGTCCCGCCATCCTCAACGTACCGAGCCCCCGCCCCGGAGTCAAGCCGGGGAGTCGCGTGAAACATCATACCTGTCTTGCCCGGCCGTGCACAGGGTGCTAGTTTGCGTCCTGTCGAGTTGTTTCGTTTCACGGATGCGGTCCCTGTGGACCGATCCAGTAACCGTGGATGCTTTCGCCATGTCCGACAGTCTGCGACTGGATCATTATTTGTTCCGCGCACGGCTGTTCAAAAGCCGTTCTCAGGCGACCTCTGCCTGTAAGGAGGGGCGGATTCTGGTGGATGACATGCCGGCGAAAGCCGCATCGGACGTGCAGGCGGGGCAGGTTCTCAAGATCCGGCACAAGGGTCTTT
>WJJA01000098.1 GCA_014729955.1 bacterium | reverse complement strand
GAGGTGCATGTCCTGCGCTCGGCGCTTTCCCCGGAACGCCTGTTCGAGTTCATCGGCACGCTTGATCACGAACGCAGTGTGCGCATGGCGCTGGTGAATGAAAAGGGTGAATACCAGGTGGCCAATCCGTCCCTGGGAGATCCGCTGTCCGCTTCGCCGTTCATTGTGCCCGGCGATCAACGGTACGGCATCGCGAAGGCGGTGATCGAGGATGAGCGGACACCGTACGGTTTCGCACGGCTCGGCACCAGTCCCTGGGCGGTGGTGATCGCGCCCGACGACGGCGAGTCGATTTTTCGAGGGATGTACCTCACCGGCATTGTCCTGACGGTAATCTTTTTCATCATCGGCGGGATTGTGATCTGGGTACATGCCGCACGTACCGCCGGGCGTCAGCTGGAAGTGGAGGAGCACGAGGAAGAGCTGTCAGGCCAGCTGGTGCATGCCGCCAAGCTTGCATCGGTCGGTGAGCTTGCCGCCGGCATTGCCCACGAGATCAACAACCCGCTCGCGATCATCGCCGAAGAAGTCGGTCTCCTGAAAGACCTGATGAACCCGGATTTCGAGGACCAACTCGAGGAAGGTGAAATCCAGACGCACCTCGACACCATCTACCAGGCTGTTTTTCGCTGCCGTGACATTACGAGAAAGCTGCTGGGGTTTGTCCGCCAGGCAGCCGTGAAGCTCGAAGAGGTGGATATCAATCACGTGATGGACGAAGTCACGGATAACCTGTTGAAGAGTGAATTGACAACGTCGGGCATCGAGTTGATCAAAAAATACTGCGACAGCGCGACGCCGATTATCACCGACCGCAACCAGCTCGAACAGGTGCTGCTGAACCTTGTGAAGAATGCGATCGACGCCATGGAGGGTCAGGGTCGGTTAACCGTAAAGACGATCTGCCGCTACCCCGACCGTGTGATCGTGCTGGTGCGCGACACCGGCTGCGGGATGACGCCGGAGCAGTTGAACAGGATCTTCACACCCTTTTACACGACCAAGGCGCCCGGCAAGGGCACCGGCCTGGGTCTTTCGGTGAGCTACGGCATCATCAAATCGCTGGGCGGGCAGATGTATGTGGAGTCCGAAAAAGGTGCCGGGAGTACATTCACGATTGAGTTGCCGTTACGTGCAGAGTGAGGGGAATCGGGCATGGATGAAGTCTTGAAAGTCGGTGAGCTGATGCTGCCGCTGGAGGAATATGCGGTGGTCCCGGCACGATCCACCCTGGGCGAAGCGATCCGTGTGCTGCAGGCATCCCAGGAAAACGTGCCGGATGGCAGGCAGCCTCACCGTTCGGTGATTGTGCAGGATGATACCGGCCGTATCCTGGGAAAAATGGGCTACTATGAATTCCTGCAAGCGCTGCTGCCGCATAAAAGTGAAGTGTTCGAACGAGAGCAGTTACTGCGTGCGTCGGGGATCACGGAAGAAATGATGAACACCTCCCTCGAGGTGCTGCAGATGCTGCAATCGACGATGGAGGAGCTGGCAGCGCGTGCGAGCACGCTGCGCATGACCGATGTGATGCTGCA
Organism: bacterium; assembly: GCA_014729955.1. Taxonomy (GTDB): domain Bacteria; phylum Electryoneota; class Electryoneia; order Electryoneales; family Electryoneaceae; genus WJJA01. The sequence continues at coordinate 5,433 of WJJA01000098.1, read as the reverse complement.
GGCTCCGGAATACATCGAGGAAAGCCGGACCCTCTCGGAGGCGATTCTTCAATTCCTGGAATACCGAGCAGTCAGCCTGTTGGTGACACGCCGGGGTCAGGCGGTAGGCATCCTGCGGTTGTCCGATGTGTTCGACAAGATGGCCGGCCTGGTGGCGGGCCGAGGCGAGAGCTGAGGAGGAGACGGGTTCCATGCCCAAAATACTTCTGGTAGATGACGAGGATCAGTTCCGCGAGCTGCTGTCCAAGCGCCTCGGCATGCGTCACTACGAAACCGTGGATGTACCCTCCGGCGAAGAGGCGATTCGCACCGTACGCCAGGAGCGTGACATCGACATTGTTCTGCTGGACCGAAAAATGGCGGGGATGTCCGGCGAGGAAACTCTGCGCGAGATTCGCCAGTTCCGTCCGGACATCCAGGTGATCATCCTTACGGGACACGGCAGCCTGGAGTCAGCGCAGGAAGCCGGACGTTTGCATGCGTTTCAATACCTGCAGAAACCGGTAGACATCGACCGTCTCGTCGAAGTGATCGAGGACGCGCGACGGGAACGTGTGCATATGATGGCACGCTATGAAGTCGCATCCGTGAACCGATTCGACTGGAAAGCGCGTCTGCTCGGCACCCACAACAGCCGTCCGATCTTCATCCTCTTCGGCGTGCTGATCTTTCTCCTCTTTACACTGCTGCCGGTGCCCGGACGTCTGGTTGATCTGGTGTCTGCACAAAAGTCCGCACAGATCGCCGAGGGGCAGGCACCCGATCTCAATTTCGGCTACGCATCGTACCGCAAGATGAAGCCGGGTGAATCCATCGCCGAGTACTACAGCAAGAAATATGACCTGTTCACGAATAAGGGCACGGACTCGGAACAAAAGGGGAAGCGACCGCTGAGCGCGGAGGAGACCGGCCGACGTGCGATGATCATGCTCGCGGTCATCGTTGTCGCCGCGCTGTTCTGGGCGACCGGGGCGGTGCCGGTCGGGATTGCAGCGTTGGTGATCGGCGCGGCGATGTATTTCTTCGGGATCATGAAACCCGATGACATTGCCAAAGCCTTCGCCAAGGATGCGGTGATCTTCATCTTCGGCGTGCTCGATGGCCAAGGCGATCGGGAAGACCGGCCTGGACCGTCGTATCGGATTGCTGCTGCTCGGACCATCCAAAAACATCCCGATGCTCTTGTTCGTGTTCCTGCCGACGCTTGCCCTGACCTGCTCGTTCATCTCCGAGCATGCACTCGTGGCGTTCACCATGCCGCTGTTCGTGATGGTCTATTCCGTTTCGATCCGCGAAGCAGGAATCAAAGCGGACAAAGCGCTGATGGTGATGTTCGCGCTTTCGCTCTGCTATTCTGCCAACCTGGGAGGACCGGGATCGCCATCCGCCGGCGGGAGAAATGCGATCATGGTCGGTATCCTGGCGGACTACAACCTTGCGCCCTCGTTCGGCGAATGGATGATGTACGGCATGCCGTTCGTTCCGCTCACAGCCATTGCAGTCGGAGCGTACTTCTACTTCGCCGTGCGGCCCAAAATCCAGGTGAAGTCTCTGAACGTTTCACGCATCGTGCGGCAGGCATCCGAACGGATCGGGCCGATGACACGGGAAGAATACATCACCGGCGTGATTCTGCTGCTCGTGATCGTGCTCTGGATTACCACGTCGAACACCTTCGGCATGGGCGGCCCGGTAATTCTCGGGATCGTGTTGCTGAACATCTTCGGCGTGCTGAAATGGCGTGACATCTCCGGAATTCACTGGGAAGTCGTGTTCCTGTATGCCGGAGCGTCGGCGATGGGATCCGGCCTGGCGGCAACCGGCGGCGCGCTCTTCCTCGCCGACAGTTTCGTCAATGCCCTGCCGGATTCCATGATGCAGGGCACCGGCCTGGCGATGGCGGCGAGTCTCTTCACGGGCATTGCGACGAACTTCATGAGCGACGGTGCGACCGTGGCCGCCATCGGGCCGATTACCGTGCCGATGGCACGTATCGCCGATGTACACCCGTGGATGGTCGGCTTCGCCACTGCTTTCGCCAGCTCGTTCGCCCATATGCTCGTGATCGGTACGCCGTCCAACGCGCTTGCGTACGCCATGGCCAAGGACCCGGTCACCGGGGAGCAGTTGCTGACCCTCGGCGACTTCATCAAGCACGGTTTCGCGATCCTGATCATCAGCTTCGTGATGCTGTGGGGATGGACCTTCCTCGGGTATTGGCAATGGATCGGATTCCCGAGCTAAAACGGAACGGCAGCGATGCAACTGATTCGTAACATACGAGTTACAGCCTGGACCGCCGCCATTCTCACAGCTCTCTGGGTGGCGCTTACGGCCTTGTCTGTCGGTGGTGTGGACAGCTCATGGGACGAGAGGGAACTCCTTCAGTGGGCGGCCGATCCGGACATATTCACCACCGCCAACTATGCCGAGATGCTGTTGGTGACAACATCGGTGGTGGTTTTGTTCGCGTTGCTTGCGGTGTACTTTCGAGAACGTTTTCCGGCAACGGTGCTGATTGGGTTGCTGTTTCTACCGGTGTATGCCGGCCTGCAATATGCAAGCTACGGTCTTCAGCTCAGTGTGGTACCATCGCTGGCGCGCAGAGCCCTGGAAGAGCCTGACTCGGCTGCCTTGGCGCTGCAGTTGCTGCAAATCCGCAGTGACACGGTCGTGGGTTTGCTGAATGGTCTGGGTTATGCGATCCTCGCCGTACCCTCCATGCTGTACGGCCGGTTGTTGGAACTGGATCGCAAACGACGGGCGGGAATCCTTCTGTTCGCCAACGGGGTTCTTTGCCTGATCGGGCTCATCGGCTACATCCTGGATTTGACCGCGCTCTCGCTTGGTACACCGGCGGGTGGCGTTCTGTTTCTGCTCAGCTTGATCGCAATCGCCGCGGCGTTTCGTTCGCCAAAAGAAAGGGAGGCGTAACAGAACCACAGCTTGATGAGGATTTGTTTCCCGGTAAAGATCTACACTTGCATATACATGCAAACTTCGCTGATAGAAGGAGAGAAGGATGGATAAACCGATTCACGTGTTGATAGTAGACGATGAGGAGAAATTTCTGGCGGCCATCGCCAAGCGTTTGTCGATGCGCGGATTTGAGGTGGTGACCGCGCCGAACGGCGAAGAGGCGCTCGCGAAAACGGACGAGCAGCAATTCGACCTGGCGCTTGTGGACCTGAAAATGCCGGGCATCGACGGGCGCGAACTGCTCCGTTTGCTGAAGGAACGCCACAAGTTTCTTGAAGTGATCATTCTTACCGGGCACGGCTCCCTCGACAGTGCGGTGGACTGCACCAAGCTCGGTGCCTTCGGCTACCTGCCGAAACCCTACGAGTTGGACAAGCTGATCGAAGTACTCAAGGATGCCTACCAGGAGCGTATGAAGAAGAAATTCGAACACGACCGGGGTCGCATGCAGAAAATCATGGAAAGCGCGGTCGGCGAAAGTGCGCTCGGCATCCTGCGGAAGCTGCGCGAACTGGACGACGACGAAAAGTAGCGGCCTGCCGCCGCCCGCGCTGTTTCAGGTATGTTTTACGTGTCAGGTCACACTTTGTCTGTCGGCGAAGCGAGACCCGACACAACTGTGTAATCCCGGGCCATCCAGCTTCATTGCAGGTAGGGCGGGCTTTCGTGTCAGCCATGTGTCTTGACGTTTCGCCAGGCCTTGGCCGCAAAGCGGATGTGACCTGACGGTCCATCGGGGGAAAGGATTCCTGTGTCGGGTCACATTTCGTCTGTCGACGAAGCAAGACCCGACACAACTATGTTACACAACTGTGAAACCCCCGGGTTCGAATTACGAAAGGAGGAACAGGAGCGCGGGGTCGTGTGGTGATATGATTCTCGAACGGAAAGAATGATCCCGTCATCGCGTGCACGAAACTTACGTCTTTTTTTGGATTTGAAAACATTCTCTCTAAAACCTAATAAAGTGAATCCTCTAGCCTCGCGATTCTCCGTTAACTCCTGCCATGACTAACAAAAGTCTAACTTTTTCGTTCCCATTTCCTCACGCATCCCCCTCTATCTTTGCGGGCAAAACCGTTCAAGAATACATCAAATTCGGCATTCAGGATGAGGGAGGAAGTATGCATCGGTTTGGCAGGTTGGGACTGCTCACAGCGGTCCTGCTTCTGGTGGGTGTGACGGCGGTATTTGCGCAGACGGGCACCATCGCCGGTCGAGTGTTTGACGAGATCAACGGTGATCCTCTGCCGGGTGCGAATGTGTACCTGCAGGGCACCAATTACGGTTCTTCGACCGACCTGGGCGGCGCCTATCGCATCGTCGGGGTGCGCTCCGGCGACTACACCCTGATTGTGAGCTACCTCGGCTACGAAGAGGTGCGCGAGTCTGTAGAGGTGAACCGCGGCGAGACGACGACACTGACCATCCGTATGACCAGCAGCTACGTGGAAGGCGAGGAAGTGGTCTATGTCAGTGCGCAGGCGAGCGGACAGGCGAAAGCGCTAAACCAGCAGCGCACAGCGGAGACGATCAAGAACATCGTCGCGGCCGACCAGATCGGGCAGTTCCCGGACCCGAACGTGGCCGAAGCGCTGCAGCGTATTCCCGGCATCGGCACCCAGCGTGACCAGGGCGAAGGCCGTTATATCATCATTCGCGGTACTGAACCGAACCTGAACTCGGTCTTCATCAACGGCAACCGTGTCCCAAGCCCGGAAGGCGATGATCGTCAGGTGGCGCTGGACGTGGTACCGGCGGACCAGCTGGCGTCTATCGAAGTGACCAAGGCGTTGACCCCGGACATGGACGCGGATGCCATCGGCGGTGCGGTCAACCTGCGCACCAAGAGCGCGCTGGACTATGACAAACCGCGCATGGGCATCGACATCGCGGGCGGTGTGAACAATCTTACCGGCGGTCCGATCACACGCGGTGCGTTTAATTATGCGCGCCGTGTCGGTGAAGACAAGAACATCGGCATCCAGTTCTCCGGCAGCTACTACGAAACACAGCGTGGCAGCGACAACCACGAGATGGAGTACAGCGACGAGGAAATGGCCGACACCGGCGCCGAGCGTCTGGTTTTGAAAACCCTTGAGCTGCGCGACTACATGGTAACCCGTACCCGTTCGTCCTTCGCGACCACGCTCGATTACATGTGGTCGGAGAAATCACGCTCCTGGTTCCGCTTCCTCTGGAACGAGTTCGGAGACAGCGAAAACCGGCGACGCATCGAGTTCAAAATCGACGATGGCAACTATTACTCCGACAACCATGTCGAAGGTGCAACGGTCGAAAAAGAGTTGAAGGACCGTTTCGAAATTCAGCGGATTTACAACGTCGCCGTGGGCAACGAACTCACCATGATGAACGATCAGGTCGAAGTTGACTTTGGTATCTCCTATTCCTACGCGGAAGAAGAGGAACCGAATCGTGTCGACCATGTCAATG
>WJJA01000014.1 GCA_014729955.1 bacterium | reverse complement strand
CTGAGCGATCGGGCTTGATGCACCCCGAAGCGTTCGGCTCTTGCAGATGCCGAACCGATATCCATGTGAAAACACGAAATACAGCCGGCGGAAACGGACTTCAGGTCCACCGCCGGCTCGGTTCTCTCCGGATCTGCGGCGCTCCCCTGTTACACACGAATCCAACCGTTCTATTTTATGATAGGGTCGGCAAGTTCAACAACCTGATAAACCGATGATTTCAATACACAACACCCTCAAATCCGTCCTTGTTTTTGCAACCGTCCCTATGCTGTTGTGGGGATGTTCGCAGGCCAATTGGCCCATTCGCGACAACTCCACCGCTCGGTTTGTGCATCCTTCGGAGATCCAGGCCGGGCTGTGGATCGCACGCGGTCATCTTAACGCCGACGACGGCGACACGGTCCTCGTACGCAGTGACAGCCTCTGGCCGGCGACGGTCGAAGGCAAAATGGTACATGCCCTCTACGGCGGGATCAGCCGGCGCTTTGAAGCCCTGGATCGTGACGGCCATACCCTGCGAGTCACACGGCGGGATGGTTCGCTTCCTCTTACTCGTGACCGCGCCTATTTCGTATGGCATGAGACCGATACCCTGCAAATTCGCAGCGCCGGCGGCGAGGTCGCGACAAAGGAAATACGCGACAGCGTACGCACAACTGTCGCGACAGAATGGGAGAAGGAGGCCAAGACCATCATCGTGTTCAGCATGGGAAGCAGCGATACTCACAGCCTGCTGTGGGCCATGGAAGCGCCGATGGAGGCCTACGCGCCCTACCTGAACGGTCCCCTGCGGGTCGATCCGGACGGCTCCCACACCCTGTTGCAGAGCTTCGGGCTTGTCGGCGGTGTGTTTGCGAATCCTTACCTCCTGCGTGACCTTGACGAGGATGGTATCGCCGACCTGGTCGTGTTGGAGCGTGCCTTCAGCGAAGAAGACGTGGTCTACCTGGAAGGAGAGGACGGACGCTGGCACCTGGTCCGCCTCGGCGATGACGACAGCCCGAATGCGAAAGGAAACAACGGTGTCGGCCCCTGACGCCATGATCGACCTCCATGCCCACAGCACCGCATCGGACGGCTCCCTGACACCGTCGGAGCTGGTTTCGCTCGCCCGTGACAGTCATCTGGATGCTATAGCCCTTACCGACCACGATACCATCGAAGGTCTGCCGGAAGCCTTTGACGCCGGACGTCGTTACGGGGTGGAAATCGTTCCGGGCGTTGAAATCTCCGCGGTCGCGCCCGCCGGACAATTGCATATCCTGGGGTATCTGTTCGATCCGGACAGCGCAGCGTTGCATGACGCGCTTCAATGGATGCAGCAGCAGCGTGCGAGCCGTAACCCTCGCCTGGCGCAAAGACTGCGCGAGCTGGGGATCCCGGTTGAAATGGAACACGTGAAGGAGATCGCGGGAACCGGGCAGGTCGGACGACCCCATTTTGCCCGTGCCCTGGTCGAACTGGATGCGGCGTCCGACATCGAGGAGGCGTTTCAACGATATATCGGCGAGCAGGGTATCGCATACATTCCGAAAACCCGCATGGAACCTGAACGAGCCTTTGACGCAATCCGTGCCGCCGGCGGGCTGCCCGTGGTTGCCCATCCGATCTACATGGAGCGGCACGGTGTACGCCTGGAGGAGCATCTGCCTCGATGGATCGAAATGGGTCTCGCGGGCCTCGAAGTCTACTACAGCGCACACTCGGAACGGGACATGCGCCGTTTTGACGCCCTCGTGGACCGTTTTGGATTGATCAAAACCGGGGGCAGCGACTACCACGGCGACCCCAAGCCGGATATTCGCCTCGGGACCGGGTTCGGCAACCTGCGTGTGCCCTATCGACTGCTTGACGAGATGCGATCTGCGCTGCCGGTATCAGGTTGATCGCTCCCGGCTTCACTCTTTCAAGAGGTTCACGAGGTCGATGGGGCGCTTGCCGTTGGCATCGGCGATGTCTTTCAATCCGGCGGATGCATTTTGAACGGCAATGCCGGCAACCTTCAATCGAGCAACGGCCTCGTCCGTTGACAGATCCATCTCCTCCGCAACCTGCGCAAGCGTTTTGCGTCCCCAGCCCGCACCGCTGCCCTGAACATGCTCCGTTTCGGGGGCTGATGCGCCGCCGTTATTGACTTTCAGGCTGTCGAGAATTGCATTCGGGCTGGTGTTGTAGCGTTTTGCGATCACAGAGAGGGTCTCTTCCGACCGCAGGGTCTTAAAGCCTTTCGCGGCCAGGGTTTGTATCACTTCTTCGACCGGCTCCTGCACAAGCTCGTCGGCGACACGTTGCAGGGTGAAATCCTCTGCGTGTGGAATCGGGGGCTCATTCTCGGTCTTGCGTTCATAGGAGGCATCGATAGATTCCGAAAGTCTGACCACGGCAATCACCGGCTGCACTTCATAGACGGCACCCATCCACAGCAGAACGCCGAGCAGCACAGAGATCCCCAATTCCAGCGGATAGCGGAGCCCCTTGTGCGCCCTCAGTACGATGTAGCTCCAGAACACCTTCCAGTTAAACCAGAACAGGTGCAGAAGCGCGGTGATCAGCATCAGGGTGACAAAGACAATGTGGACATAGCCCCATGTTTCCTTGTCCAGTCCGGTGAAGGTCCAGTGAATCCAGT
>WJJA01000097.1 GCA_014729955.1 bacterium | reverse complement strand
GGTTGTGCATGCGGTCTCGCGTGTACGTGACGCCCTGCCCGCCCAGGTATTGAAGGTCATTCTCGAGACGTCTGAGCTGAGCGAGGTCCAACTCACACGGGCAGCCGAAATTGCGCTGGACCAGGGGGCGGATTTCCTCAAAACGTCCACCGGGTTTGCTTCCGGCGGGGCAACGGTTGAGCATGTTCAACTGCTGGCGAAGCTGGCGGGCAAACGTGCACAGGTCAAGGCGTCCGGCGGCATTCGGACATATAAGGATATGCTGAGGATGCTGCAGGCGGGCGCAACACGCATCGGCGCATCCACCGGCGCCGCCATTCTGGCAGATGCGGAAGAGCAACTGGGCGCCGCGAATGCGTAAGGCTTCTTGAGGACCGATAACGGCAGGGTTGCACGGTTTTCTTCACCATATTCGAATCGACGAATCGCAGGTACCACGGAGGCACGCATGCGGGACGTGATGGCAGTTATCCTGGGTGGTGGTCGCGGCACACGTCTTTATCCGCTTACGAAGTATCGTTCCAAGCCGGCTGTCCCCCTCGCCGGCACCCATCGCCTGATCGATATTCCGATCTCCAACTGCCTCAACTCGGACATCACACGAATCTTCGTGCTGACCCAGTTCAACTCGGCCAGCTTGAACCGTCATGTGTCGCTCGCCTACCATTTCGATGCATTCCGTCGGGAAGGCTTTGTCAACATCCTTGCCGCAGAGCAGACGGACGAGAACATGCAGTGGTTCCAGGGCACGGCCGATGCGATGCGCCAGACCCTGCGTCACTACCGACGGTTTCGTTTCAAGCATTATCTCGTGCTCTCCGGCGATCATATCTACCGAATGGACTATCGTAAGCTGATCCGCGCCCATGAAGAGAGCGATGCGGACGTGAGCGTTGCGGCGTTGCCGGTGCACCGTGACAAGGTGCCGGCTTTCGGCGTGTTATCGCTGGATGATAAGGGGTGGATCAACGAGTTCGTTGAGAAACCGTCCGATCCGGAGGTGATCAGCAAGCTCGAGGTGGGGCCGGAGTTTTTCGAATCCCAGGGCAAGGATCCCTACGAAGGCTATTGCGTGGCGAACATGGGTATTTATGTGTTCGACCGCGATGTGCTGGAAGAGATGCTGCTGGGAAGCTCCGAACTCGACTTCGGCAAAGAGGTCTTCCCGCGTGCAGTGGCGGAAAACCGTCGTGTCCATGCCCATCTCTTTGAAGGCTATTGGGAAGACATCGGAACTATCAAGGCGTTTTACGATGCAAACCTCGATTTCGTGGAAATCGTGCCCAAATTCAGCTTTTATGATGAGTACGATCCCATCTATACGCACGCCCGTTTCCTGCCGCCGAGCAAGATCACCCGTGTGACGGCCGATAAGGTGACGTTCGCGCAGGGCTGTATCGTGGATGATTCCTACCTCCGACGTTCGATCATCGGTATCCGTAGCCGTGTCGGCCGCGGCTCAACCATCATCGATTCGGTGATCATGGGTGCAGATGAATACGAAACCCCGGAAGTCAAGGCCAATCTTGCGCCGGGAGTGCCGGAAATCGGTATCGGGCATGACTGTCACATTGAAGGCGCGATCCTGGACAAGAACGCACGCATCGGCCACGGCGTACGCATCGTTGCCGGCAACGGCCCGGAGCAGCAGGGCGACGGCTGGATGTTGCGCGACGGCATCGTTGTCATCGAAAAAGATGCCGTTATTCCGGACGGCACCCAGTTGATCTTCCGCTGATTCCAGCCTCTACGCAAGAACACAAATAGCCGGAAGGGTTTCCACAGCATCCGGGGACACGGCGGATGCAGAGTCGCCTCCGGGTGTCAACAGAGTGCGATGCCCGGCCGGATCGAGGACATCTCAGGTCCGATCACGACCGTCTGGCGATACGTTGGAGTGAGGAACGCCCGCCCGTCGCACCCCGACCTGTTTCAGCATTTGCACACGCTGCAGCAGGCTCCTTCCCAATGCGTCGCTCAGCCAAGTAAGCCGGCGGGCAAGCCCGTCGCAGGCCGGGATCCAGTGTCCTGTGTAAGAATAGTAATATCAGTCCTTTGTTCGTATTCTCCGGAATGATAAACAGCCCCTGTAAGAAACTGTAGCATCCGTGGTGCACACCGCCGCCCCGGGTCGGCAGCGGTGTGAATCGAGTCATACCTTCATCAGCTTGAAGGCATGGGTCCAGCGATGCTCGCGAAAACCCGGGATACACCATAACCTGCACAGCGGTTCTATCGTCGCGCCGCCTCCGCCGACCCCATGTCGTCCACCTCCCGGCCGAATTGCTCGAGAATGCTCGTCGCCGTCTCTTTTGCTTCCGGGCTACCCCTCCCGGGATCCCTTGGCGGATTCAAAGAGGTCCGACGCGCTGAACCTGAAACGCCGGACCGGAAATACCGGGCAAGAAAAACCCCGGAACCGCAAACGTTCCGGGGAATCGATCTTCCTGATCCGTTTGGCCCGCGCTATCGCCCGACGTTCAACGCCGCCTTGCTGTCGTTCAGCTTGATCGCTGTGCCGTACACATGCGTCTCCATCTTCACATAGAGACCGAACAGGTACTGGGTGACATGAACGTCGCTGTAGGTGTTGATGATCGCATTGGCGCCGCTTTGCATCGCCAGTGCGTTACGGTAGGCTTTCTGATAGCCGCCCTCATCGCTCATGATGATGATACCGTTAAACAACCCTTCGGTCTGGGCGACTCCTTCGACCGGGCCGAGCACCTGGTAGGACCCCGGATCGAAGTTGGCGGCGGACACGGAATCTTTCGGCAGGGTGGCGGTGCAGCCGACCAGCACCACCATCGCAAGCAGCATCAGGGGTAAGGCGAGTTTCTTCATCATACAACGGTCTCCTGTTTTGAATGTCTCTCACTGCTGAAGTCCGATCATGTCGTTCCCGTGAAAACCGGAATCCAGTGTCGTTGCGATTTTCCGGGAAAACATCGAGGACAGTTGCTCCGGGAATCCCTGTGGCTAGCCCGAATCTTTCATGAATGAAGACAACATTCTTTTCTAAATACTATATTAACAAAAAGATAATGTCACGCTGTACAGGTTTTCTCTGACACAGATTGTGTCCAGGCCAATCTCATCTATTCATTCCCCCTTCGGGCGGTCCCAACTACGTCATCTGCTTTGTTGCGAAGGATTCGCGGTATGGCAATACAGCTTCATCCTGCGCGCCTCACATCTGACGCAGTTTGAACTCGTGAAATATCCGGGCTAGACATATCCTGTTCGGTTCTGGTGCAAAGGTAGATTCGAAACGGCCCGGATGTGAAGAGCCGAGAGATGTCAGGTGTCCCTTCCCGAGAGGTCGCTGCATCGGAGGCTGAACCGACCATCATAATCGAAGATTCCGACAGAGACTTCACACAGCACACGTCTGTCCGATGTGCTCTCCCTGGGGATGACTAGCCCGAATATTTCATGAATGAAGAAAGCGAGCTATGGTAAGGACAGGTTTTACAGAAAGATGTTCCCCAATTTGTCACTTCCTCCCGGCGACGGTTTGTACCCAGACGTAAAAGAGAAAAACCCATCTATTCATTCCCCCTTCGGGCGGTCCCAACTGCGTCATCTGCTTTGTTGCGAAGGATTCGCGGTATGGCAATACAGCTTCATTCTTCGCGCCTCACATCTGACGCAGTTTGAACACGTGAAATATTCGGGTTAAACGGCACAAGACCCTTGAGATAAAACGCCCCGGCCGAAGCCGGGGCGAAAGTGTGCTTATCCACCAGCAACAGCGAAGCTTACTTCATCAGGACCATACGCTTCATCTGCTGGAAGGAACCGGCCTGGATGCCGTAGAAGTAGACACCGCTGGCGAGGTCGGCGCCGTTGAAGCTGACCGTGTGACGGCCGGCCTGCATCGGCTGGTTCACCAGGTTCGCCACTTGCTGACCCATCACATTGTAAACCGAAAGGGTCACATGCTGCGGGGCGGCCAGGTTAAAGGCGATGTCGGTGGTCGGGTTGAAGGGGTTCGGGTAGTTCTGCTCGAGGCTGTAGCTCGTCGGCAGTTCCGCCGTCGCGTCGCCCTCTTCCACGTCGAGGATCGGCTGGTACCACATCACCGTGGTGCCGTTGTTGATGATGGACGCCGGCATCGACAGACCGTCGCTACCGGTCTGGTTTTCCACACCGACCGTAGCGTCGCTATCCCAACCCGTCGTACCGCTGTCGACATACTCGAAGTAGAGCACGTTTTCATCGAAGTCGATCACGAGCTGGAAGTTGATGGGATCCGTTTCACCGAAGTACGGGGTATACCACTGCACGTAGAAGCGGTTCTGGCTCGAGCTGAAGTAATAGACGACATCGTAGTCGTCGCTGCTCGAAGGATTCAAGTCCGTCCAGAGCGGGGCGATGATGTTGTTCGGGGAGCTTGTGCTCGGAATCGTGCCGTTGGTGTAAGGGAAGCTATCGCCGCTGAAGTTCACGCCACCGTTGGAAGAGATGTAGATCTCATCGTAATAGATGCCGTAGTGGTAGTAGTCGCCATAGATGTCGATCGGACCGACGAGTTCATCGTCGGCCATGTTGCAATGGGTACCGATGTTGAAGATGTCCATGTACTGCGACGCGGCGAACATATTGTCATAACCCTCGGGCGGGGGAGCCGCGCCGAAGTCCACTTCCCACAGGTCGATGGTGACGCCCTGGCACATGGTCGCGACGAGGTTTGCACCGTCATAATCATCGCTGACCGCCACACCGCCGGCCATGCCGCCGCCGGCCGAAGCGTCATTGTACACCATGTAGCCGTCGCTGACGTCGCCGTCGTCCGGATCATAGAAGAACATGGTGCCGTTCTCTTCAGAGTTGCCGTCCGGGTCGAGCTGGCAGAAGAGCATCAGGTTCATGCCGTCTTCCGCATCCGGATGCCAGTCGATGCCGTACACACTTTCCGCCACGGGCGGCAGCGAGAGGGTTTCGAGGGTGTAGTTGCCGCTACCGTCGTGGTTCAGACGTTCCAGGGCGCTCCAGTCGGACAGGTAGATGTCGCCGGTTGCCGGATCGACAGCGATACCACGGCCCAGGGTGCCGACATCGGTGATTTCGAGCGCGCTGTTCACGCCGCCCGGCCACCAGGCCCAGACCGAACCGCCGTTCACGGAACCGTAGATATAATCCTGGTACCAGGCGAAGTCACGAATGCCCTGCATGCCTGCCGGGAATTCCTGCTCGACGATCATCGAACCGTCATGATCGACTTCGTAGTAGCCGTAGTTACCCTGGTAACCCCATTCACAGGTCACAAAACGGTCACTCAGCACGAGCGCGCCGACAATACCGGTGTAGGGATCGCCGGAGACATCCTGAGTATAGCCGTAATGACTCCAGACTTCGTCCAATTCGTTGACCGGCGCATTCACCACCGGGCCGACATTCGTTGCCGGGGCCTTCTCCGCCGAAAGATTGAGGGTGGAGTGTTTCTTGAACGCCACCTTGTCGGTCGCCGGCGCCAGGGTCGGCAGTGCCAGCAACGCGATCAGACAAACGACGATCCACTTCTTCATGGTTGCTTCCTTTCGTAATGATGCTACCCCTAATGGGCTGTTTGACATGCGGATCGTTGCGATCCGCATGCCGAATAACCAGCAATTGTTGCCTTTATGCTGTAGACAGAATTTCCGTCTTCCGCTCCTTCACGGTTCCATCACAGCCGACGGGCTCGATTCCGTACTTGTGAATCCATACACAAACCTGTATCGCGCCTTGCCGCTGCTCAATGACGGATCGTTGACCAGCACGTCGATGTTTCGTTCAATGTGCCGCCCTTTCACGCGTCAGCACACCCCTGCTGCCGCAGTGATCATGCAGGTTGCTGCCGGCATGAAGCGCAAAATATCCCGCCTCATTGTTCACAATGCTAGGGACAATACTAACCAACAAACAGAGATCGCACCTTCATGCAGCAACAGGAGACCCATACCCGCAGGATCTCGAACGGACAATATAGTGAACCACAGGTGAAACCACAAATTTTCGTAAAGCACTAACTTTACCAAGAACGCCTTGTTATTTATGAATCAATAGGTATTTCTTGTTCCGAATCCAAGTGCAGCGTCCGCAAGCATACAACAAATATCCGATTTATGGATTAATCGCTCGAGAGACGATGATTACGAATCGTTGTTTGTTTTATTTGATTTAATAACAATGCGTTAACTGAAAGAAGGATTTGCTTTTGTCCATCGCAGAGGAGAATGGAGGCGAGAGAGCATGAGAGTTATGTTATGGAGCGATCATTGTGTTAAAAGACCTGTTTTCATTGCATTGACTGTCTGTATCTTGCTGTATTGCAAAAGGATAGCCCGGATATTTCACGAGTTCAAACTGCGTCAGATGTGAGGCGCGAAGAATGAAGCTGTTTTGCCATACCGCGAATCCTTCGCAACAAAGCAGATGACGCAGTTGGGACCGCCCGAAGGGGGAATGAATAGATGAGTTTGCCTTGAAAACATTCTGTGCCGAAGCAAAACCATATAGAGCGACACTATCTTTTTGTT
>WJJA01000013.1 GCA_014729955.1 bacterium | reverse complement strand
GGGAGGATGGGACGCTTCTCGTCAGCCCCGCTTCTCGTCAGCCCCGCCAGGGGCGACATGAGAATAGCTCGGGGTGTCAACCCCGGGAGGATGGGACGCTTCTCGTCAGCCCCGCTTCTCGTCAGCCCCGCCAGGGGCGAGATGTGAATAGCTTGGGGTGTCAACCCCGGGAGGATGGGACGCTCGGTGGATGCCCGCCAAAGCCACGCCGATTTCCAGCTTCGTGCCTATCCCAATCCCATCAACCGGTCGGTGCGTTTGCAGTTCGACCTGCCCGCCTCCGGCGACATCACCCTGCGGATCTTTTCACTTGCCGGACGTGCAATCCATGCGCAGTCTCTGTCGATGCGTGCGGGTACCCGGCGTGTGACATGGACGCCGGACCCGACCCTGTCGAGCGGGATGTACTGGGCGGTGGTACATTACCCTGCCACTGGTCAACGGTGCGAGCCGGCAAAGATCGTGTACATGAAATGAAAAGGCAGCCATCCATTTCGGTGGGACACGGATCCGTTTATATTCAAGCAGCCTGCAAGCAGACCCTTCCCCGGGAGGTCCGATGCTTACCTGTTGTCGAATCCGCACCGTTGTTCGTGTCGTTCTGTTCATCTGCATGACCGTGTTGCTCCAGCCCTGTCACGCACGCATGCCCGATCCGCCGCTGGGAATCGATTCCTTCTGGGGTGCCTACGAGAGCTACCGTGCGGCACGACTGGGCGTGTATCTCATCCAGCCGTCCGATTCGGTCGCCTGGCGGCCTGCGCCGCCTCCCGGCACACCGGTGCCGCCGATATGGCGAGACGGCCGTGCGATCTACCCGCCCGCCGAGTTGAATCCGGACGGTACCATCAACGAGGAATCCCTCGCACGGTTCCTGCGCGATCCGGGTTCATGGACCGGCCCCCCCCTCGAGCCGAACCATCGCGATCCCTACATCCCCGGGGAACTGCAACTCCTGCATGATCTCCATGCGACCTTCATGGTGTTCGGAACCGCCAACACCGCAAAGCTGATCGAAGCGTACGGCACAGCGTTGCCTTCCGGCATTGCCAACCGAGTCGGGGTGTTCGGCGACTACCTCCTGGTCGATCCCGAGGTTGTGCATCCTTTTGTGCCCTGGTGGAAAGGAGGGCAGCTCTCATTTCATGACGTAATCAAATGGACCGTACGACAGGACAATTATGAAAAAGCCCGCATCGCGGCCCGTGAACCGTTCAAACGTCTGGCTGCATCCTACGAGCCTTACATCGACCATGACGGCTTCGTCGGGTACATGCTCCTGCATGAAATGGTCGACGATCACAATTTCACCGACCGGCAGGCCCGCATGGGGTTGAAAACGTTGGAAGATGCAATCGCGGCCGTGCGTGAACGGGACCGTGACAACCCCATCTCGATTTTTCAGAACTATGCGTGGGAAGACACCGCCGCCGGTACAGCCCACGAAGCGCTCTTCTCCGGGCGTTCCGGCCTCGGCTGGAATGTTTACATGGAAGAGACCTACCCGTTCGCCTCAACGATCCGCAGCAGGCGCTGGTGGTCCGACCGTCCGGTGGAGCACGGTTACATCGGCGGTTCTTACTACCGCGACCTGTGGCAGCATGTGCGCAACTACCGCCGGCTGTCTCTGGAAATGGAACGGTACAGCGAAGCCTTCGCCCGTGCAAACGCAACCGGCCCGTCCCCCGAGTGGTGGATCGAAATCCAGATCCACCGTGAGTACGGCGTGTTGACCGACCGTGAAGCGAAGCAAACCGGCCTGCCGGCGGGCGACCTCTTCCTGAAGTATCGACGTCCGACACGCTACGAATACCGTTTGCAAGCCTACCTCGGCCTGGCCTGCGGCGCCCGCGGCGTGATGGCCTACCGCTACTCCGGACATGATCTTGAGGAAATGCGGTTGGGCGAACAGGACGGCGAAGCGATGACCGTAACGGAAATGTACAGCGACCGCAGCGGCGGACCCTGGAAGCCCACAACCTACGGCAACTGGTTGTCCGAAGGACCGGTCGCGCCGGGCTTTACCCACTATGGCCGTCAGACGCCTCCGAACGGTCTCAGCCTGCGTATCCCGTTCAGTGAAACCGCCGGACGAAAAAGCCTGCCGGTCCAGGACGGTCCGGTGTCAAAAGAGGATCCGAAAAGTTTGGTGATCCACGGAGAGGAGGAATTCACCGAACGAGGCAACGAATACCCGTTCGATTACCTGGCGGACTGCTTCGACGGCCTGGGCGAGTTGCTGCCGTTGCTGCGAGATCTGCGCTGGTGGTGGGCCGTGGACGGCACCGAGGATGAGTGGTACATACAGGACAACTCAACCCCGCCGAAACGGAAAACTCATCTGCAAACCGACCTGTGGAACCGTAACCTGCGCAGCCGTACACCCTCCTACCCTCTGCTCGCCGACCGGTTTCACGTGCGACGTGTGATCGACCCGCAATGGGAGGATTCTCTGCAGCTTAAAGGCCGGACCTATCGCCAAAGCCCGATCGTCATCGGCTTGTTTGACGATCCCGCTGAACCCTCCGCCGAATATTACCTCGTGGTCAACATGAGATCGAACGAACGTCGCGGCAAGCGCTTCGCGCCCGCCGATGCGGTGGACTTCGAACTGGAATGGAAGGATCTCGAAAACGGACGATCCGTAGAGCCGGCAATCGTGTGGGACTCCGGTGATGAGGCAAATCGTCTGCGGGTGTCGTCGCAGACCCGTTCAACCGTAAAGGCGAAGGTCCGACTTGCCGGCGGCGGTGCGATGCTGGTGAAACTGGTCCCATGATTCTGCGCTGTTAATTCCCGTTCGAACACCGAGAAACGATTTGATGAGAGTTCGCAAACGAAGGGGGTATTTCACGCCGGAGAGAAGTACATTGAAGCAAACACAGGAACTACACCGATGATCTTAACACCCTTGAACCTGGTCAATGCAGGTTCGATCGTTGCAATGGATGTGTCCGCCGGCGCCGGCCGCGCGCTGGTGAAAAAGGGTGTACAGATCACGTCTCGAGACCTGGAAGACCTGCACCGGCGCGGCATCACGCACATCTATATCGAGGACGGCAACGAACTCTCCACCAAGCCCGACGGCACCATTTCCGAAGCCACACGTCAGATCGCTCTCGATGCCGTCACCGACCTTTTCGATCACATCGAGGACTTCCGGCGATTCAACCTCAGCCGTGTCAAGATCGCCGCGGAACGCATGGTGGACGACATCCTCGCCAACGAGGAAATCAATGTGCAGGTGCAGGACATCCGGCAACATGACGACTACACCTTCAAGCATTCAGTTAACGTGACAGCGTTGTCTCTGGCGCTGGGGAGACGTGCCGGGCTGCCGCGCGACGAACTGATGGTGCTTGCGCTGGGTGGTTTGATGCATGATATCGGCAAGAAAATGGTACCGCTCGAGATTCTGAACAAACCCTCGCGCTTGACCGACGAGGAAAAACGGGCGATCGAAGAACACACCACGAAGGGCTTCGAAATCCTGTCGCAGCACACCAACACCGACCCGGTGATCTGGTCGCTGGCACGGCAGCATCATGAATCTCTGGACGGCACCGGCTATCCCGACCGTCGCAAAGGCAAAGATATTCACAATCTCGCGCGCATGCTGCAGATCGTGGACCAGTGGGACGCCCTGCGAAGCGTTCGCCCCTATAAACCCGCCTGGAGCAACGAACGTGTCATCCATACAATACGTAGCTCCGGTGAAACCGGCCGCATGGACCCCGCGTACGTAAAACTCTTTCTCAAGATGGTGGTGCCGTACCCGCAGGGCACGGTGGTGCAATTGGCGGACGGCCGCATGGCAAGCGTTGTAGCTGTGAATCGTCACGACCCCGCACGACCGGTCGTGATGCTGCTTTCCGACCGGAACGGCCGTCCTGTCCCCGAAGATCAGCGCACTCACCTGGAGCTGCTGCAGGAACCCCCGGAAACCGCCATCGTGAAAAGCCTGTCGTAGTGGACCGTTTCACCTGCTGTGACGTTCCGTCAGGTCTTGCCTGCCGCAGGCAAGTGTGGCCTGGCAACTGAACGAGTCACCTGGATGTATGCTTCAGCACCAGTCGATCTCAATCCCGGAGATTGTACAACCGATGCCCTGGTATATCGTCTTCATCGCACTCCTGTCAGCGTACGGCGGCCTCGATCTCGCCGGCGAACGCGAAGTGCGAATGGCGTACCGAAAATACCCGGTGGAGGGACGGCTGGTGCCGGTGGACGGCGGGCAGGCGCATGTGCGGATCCGCGGGCCGAAGCACGGCAGGCCGGTGGTTGTCCTGCACGGCATCGGTGGATCGTCCAAATCCGTCGACGATTACCTCTCGCCCGCGCTTGCCGCGCATGGCTACCGTGCCTATGCTCCCGACCGTCCGGGCCATGCTCACAGCGACCGCACAAAGCCGGAACAGGCCGACCCGCGCGGGCAGGCACAGTGGCTGCATGACCTCATCGCTGCCCTCGAGCTCGAGCAACCCCGTATTGTCGGGATCTCATGGGGCGGCTCGGTTGCCATGGCCTACAGCCTGCTGTATCCGGACGATATCCGAGCGGTCGCGCTGATTTCGCCCTATGTCCTCCCGAACACACGCCTGGTGGACGTCGCCTTCACTGTCGGTCACTGGGGAACTGTATCGGATGTGCTCTATAATGCGGTCGCCGTCCATGCACGTGACGGCATCAAGCCGGTCATGGTGAAACGAGCGTTTCATCCCGATCCGATCCCGGAAGGCTACATCGGACGGATTCCCACTCTGCTGGAGACCCCGCAGGGCATGCGTATCGGTGCAGCGGACATGAGACGGATCAATCCGGCCCTTCGCGCGATGTATCCACGCTATGCCGAGCTGCAACCGCCGGTCTTCATGATCCTCGCCGACAGCGATCAACTGGTGCCGTTTCCCCCGAACAAGGCGCTCGCCGATTCGCTTCACTGGCCGGTGAAGGTGTTCGAGCACGCTGGGCATGCGGTGCAAATCTCAAGGCCGGAGCAGGTCTCCGATGAGCTGCACCGCTTTTTCCGGTCCCTCGAGTAATCCCTGACAACCTGCCGGCACGGACCTACCCGCCAAGCTGCTTCCACTCACGCTGTTCGATTCCGCGCGGGCCGACGCTGCGGTAGGTGCCGCCGTCGATCACGAAACTGTCGACAATCTCTTTCAACCGTATGGCGTCTTCGTTCAACCGTGCCGCCACGGTTGCACCGTCCTCCGCGTTGGTCGCATTGGTCTGGATCACACTTTCGATCTGCTGCAGCGCGGCGTTGACCTGTTCGATACCGGACGTCTGCTCGCGAGAAGCCGAAACGATTTCTTCAATCCGGTGCGTCACCTTCACCACCGAATCGACAATCGAGGTCAGCGCCGCACCGGTCTGGTTGGCGATATTCGTACTCTTTTCCACGCTTTGGATCGCAGTTTCAATCAGTTCGGCAGTCTGCTTCGCCGCCTGAGCGGAACGGCCCGAGAGGTTGCGCACCTCTTCGGCGACCACAGCGAAACTCTTGCCGTGAATGCCCGCACGAGCCGCTTCCACCGCCGCGTTCAATGCCAGCAGGTTGGTCTGGAAGGCGATTTCTTCGATCATCTTGATCACTTTGGAAATCTCGCCCGCATTGCCCTCCAGCTCGCTCATTGACGTCAGCATGTTCTGCATGCTGTCGCTGGCGACATCCGCCTGCTTCCGGGCATCGTGGATCAGCTTGTCCGCTTCGCGAGCACTCTCTTCGTTCTGACGGGTCTGGCTGGTGACTCCTTCGACCATGGAATGGATCTCTTCAAGGGAAGACGCCTGTTCCGTAGCACCCGACGACAGCGACTGGCTGGTGTCCGAGACCCGTTGCGCGCCCTCTTCCACATCGAAGACCACTTCCCGCACGATTGAAAGTGCCTCGTTGAGGTGATCCAGCGCCGGGTTTAACGCCTCCGGCAACATGGTATAGTCGCCGACGAAACTGCTCGTGATACGTGCGGTGAGGTCACGGTTCTTCACACGCTCCAGCACATCGGTCGCTTCACGCAACGGAATCAGGATCGAATCGAGAAAACTGTTCAACGCTTCGGCGGTCCCGCGCAACTCCTCCGGAAAACCGCTCAGGTCCGAACGGCTGGTAAGATCGCCGACACGCGTCGCCTCATGAATCGCACCGTCCAGCATCTCAATATTGCCGTCTCGACGTTCCAGTTCGGCACGGTGCTCCTCCTCCGTTCCCTTCACCTGCTGCTGCATCTTTCGTGCAACCAGGGCCGTGTCGAACAGGCAGAGTCGACCGGCCGCCTCGATCGCCGCAGCTGGAACGGTTTTGCGTCGCTGATCGTCCGCCCGAAGGAAGGACTGAAATTCAGCCGCTGCCGCACCGACAAGCGCCGCATCAAACTCATGCGTCTGCAGGAATACCGACAGGCGCTCCCGCTTCTCAAACGTCGTATCGCTGATCTTGCCACCGAACAGGGAACGCACGTAGGCGGTCACATTCCGCACAACCGCCTCTTCCCCGCCGGCGTCTCGGAACACCTCCGCGACGTCGGTCCGACCCTTCCAGGCGGCCGCACGGTCACGTGCCCAGCCTTCGAATGCCTGCTGCCGCAACTCAAAGGCCTGCGCCGCAAGGCCGACCGTCTCCTCGTTGATCGAAAATGCTTCCAAAAGGGTCCTATAGGCCGTGTTCTGAACCTCGATCGACCCCTTTTTGGGTTCGAAACCATCTGGATGTGTCGACTCCACCATCAACATATCTGAGGCCTTCGGATCGGCCGGTTTGGTTCGGTTGAACAGTCCCACAGCATCTCCCGGTGCGTTTCTCCAAGCGACCTTCGTGCCTTTATGATCGGATGATTGCAAACGTCTCTGGAGGGTATGATGAAAGATGGTGCCTTAATATGGTAACTCCCCGAATAAAACGTACGAGTTCGCGGCGAGCGGAACAAGTGCAGGGGAGCCTAACTGCTCGGGTGTTTCAGCTAAATCTTATACTTACAAACAAAAAAATCCAAATTCCGACAGTGGCTTCCTGGAAAATCGAACTCACCAAATACGGCAAATGATCGAGATGTACAGCCACCCTCCCAATCAGCCCGATCCTCCCCTTTCAATCGCGGAGACCAGTTCACGATTGAAAAACGGTATATCTTCCACCACTCGCCCCCACACGATATTGCCTTCCCTGAATGCCGGCTCGTCCACCCAGGTCGCCCCGGCGGCGAGCAGATCGTCCTTGATCCCCTCCGAACCT
Source organism: bacterium (assembly GCA_014729955.1). Classification (GTDB taxonomy): domain Bacteria; phylum Electryoneota; class Electryoneia; order Electryoneales; family Electryoneaceae; genus WJJA01. Next base: position 2,521 of record WJJA01000013.1, on the reverse strand, counting down.
GTGGCACGCTTCCCGTGCACGATCCCTGCGGATAGCCCCACCGAACCCGCATGGCAGATCATGCCGACAATCCTGCCCTTCTCATACGCTTCACGCACGAGCTTCTTCACCCCCTCATCGCGACGGATCTTGTCAGGGCAGTACCCGCCCGGCACGACCACTGCATCGAATTCCTCCGCACGCAGAGACGACGCCCCCACCTCCGAAGTTGCCGTCAATCCGCCGTTCTTGCTCGTGTAAGTCTTGCCTGCTTCCGGGGATGCCACAGTCACCTTCGCACCCTCCTCGATCAACCGCATATACACCGCCCAGAATTCCAGGTCCTCGAATTTCGGTCCCACGAGAAAGGCGACCTTCTTATCCTTCAGCCGCATCATACTGTCCTCCGAAGCAGTTCGTCTGAATCTTTTCTTCTTCCATCGTCAATCCGGCGTTTATACCACCAGATTGCCCTGTTCTTGCAGTCGTCTTCCCACCGGCGTATCAGATAACCTGTCTCCGAACCGTATCGAATGTCAAGGGACTTATTCCCTTCACATGCCCTATAAAAGATTATATGCGGGTAGAGGGCGCGTCACGTCCCACCTTTCAAAGTCCTTCCCTCTTGCAAACACCTACCGTTTTGAAGACCTTACCATGTACTCGTTTCAATTCCCACACGCAGGCAGGTCCGGCATGAAACTGTCGAAATTCAAAGCCCCCGACACCTTCATCATTATCAGCAGTCTGATTGTCATTGCGGCGGTTCTCACATGGATCATCCCCGGCGGGCAGTTCGAACGTGAAATCGTGGACGGCCGTGAACGTGTCCTGCCCGGTTCGTTCCAGTACACGGACGCCAACCCGCAGGGGCCTTTCGAGATCCTGCTCGCGCCGATCAAGGGCTTCGTCGATGCGGCACTGATCATCGGGTTTGTGCTGATTGTCGGCGGTGCGTTCAATGTGCTCCAACGTACCGAGGCAATCGACGCCGCCCTGCGCGGGATTGTACAGGCCCACAAGAAATCGCCTGTGGTGCGTGCCCTGCTGATCCCGATCTTCATGGTGCTGTTTTCGCTTGCCGGTTCGATCTTCGGCATGGCGGAGGAGACCATTCCGTTTGTGCTGATTTTCGTACCGCTGGCGTTGGCGTTACGATACGACTCCATCGTCGGCGCGGCGATTCCCTTTGTCGGTTCCGGGGCCGGGTTCGCCGGGGCGTTCCTGAATCCGTTCACCATCGGCATCGCGCAGGGCATCGCGGAGGTGCCCCTCTTCAGCGGAATCGAATACCGTGTCATCGTCTGGCTGATTACCACTTCGATCACCATCACGTTCGTGATGCTGTACGCCCAGCGCATTCGCAAGGATCCGACGAAAAGCCTGGTGTACGATCTCGACAAGGAGAAGCGTGAAACCCTGAAGCTGGATTTCGATGAGGGTGAACCGCTCGACACACGTCACAAGCTTGTGCTGGCGACCTTCGCGGTCGGTATGATGGTGCTCGTGGTCGGGGTGCTGCAGTTTCACTGGTACATCGAGGAGATCGCGGCACTGTTTCTCGCCACCGGGATCGCGGTGGGCATCGTCGGCGGTCTGAACGCAGATCAGATCTCGAAAGGCTTCCTCGAAGGCGCGAAAGATCTCGTCGGTACAGCGATCATCATCGGCCTGGCACGCGGCATACTGATCGTCGCCAAGGACGGACGTATCATCGACACCATGCTGCATGCCATGTCCACCGTGATCGGTACCTTCCATCCGATCGTCTCGTCCCAGCTGATGATGGGGGTGCAGACCCTGCTGAACTTCTTCGTACCGTCGGGCAGCGGCCAGGCGGCGCTGACCATGCCGGTGATGGCGCCGCTGGCGGACCTGGTCGGTGTGTCACGTCAAACCGCGGTTCTCGCGTACCAGTTCGGGGACGGCTTCACCAACCTGATCATACCGACCTCGGCGGTCACCATGGGTGTATTGACTCTCGCGAAGGTACCGTGGGAACGTTGGGCGCGCTGGATCCTGCCCCTGATAGGCTGGCTGTTCCTTGCAGGTCTGCTGTTGTTGATCCCGGCCCATTTCCTCTGGTGAGGTGGGCAGCCACGTCCAACACCCTCCCCGGCGTCAGCGACGCCGGGCTACCCCGCATATTTCACGTGTTCAAACTGTGTCAGCCCGCATATTTCACGTGTTCAAACTGTGTCAGATGTGAGGCGCGAAGGATGAAGTTGTATTGCCATACCGCGAATCCTTCGCAACAAAGCAGATGACACAGTTGGGACCGCCCGAAGGGGGAATGAATAGATGAGTTTGCCTTGAAAACATTCTGTGCCGAAGCAAAACCATATAGCGCAACACTATCTTTTTGTTAATATAGTATTTAGAAAAGATTGTTTTCTTCATTCATGAAATATTCGGGTTAGAAAAGGATGTATCGTTTATCCAGATGCCTCAGCTATAACCGCAAGTGGTATCGAATTGATTTGTTTCCGCCTGAACCCCGCAGGGGTGACATGGGAATAGCCCCGGCCGCAGACCGCCGAAG